>CALJVJ010000108.1 GCA_937974625.1 uncultured Saprospiraceae bacterium | reverse complement strand
ACGCTTTAGTTTTGAGATTAGTTCCTTTGTTAAAACGATGTTTAACGGTTTTAATAAGGCAATTTTTAAGCCAAGAAAATGGCGGAGTGCAGAGGGCGAAGGGCTTAGGGATTGGATAGCGTAAACAGCATAATTTGTGCCTCATAACCAAACGATAGAGTGCCCCAAATCTGCTGTTCTATCTATTGCCCTAGGCCCTCTGCCCCAAGCCCTACGCCTATACCCCAACAAAAAAACGGTGAACCGTTCCCAATCGAACAATCCACCGTTTTTTTATATCCTTAATCGTCTAATTAATCATCAAAAGGGCAACCCACACAAGGGTCGACATTGACATTATCAGCAGGTGCAGAAATGGTCTTATCTAAATAATCACAAGACGTACAACCGATAACTTTAAATTCCGTTCGACGGTTATATTGGTGTTCTTCCTCACTACAAGGAATGTTATTTGAACAGTTATTGACATTTACATTTTCACCGTATCCTTTTGCCACTAATCGAGTTTTATCAATACCTTTCTTTGTCAACCAACGAACGATAGATTCAGCCCGTCTTTGAGACAACCGATTATTATAACGGTAAGAACCTCTAGAATCCGTATGAGAACCGATTTCGATAATCAAATCAGGATTTAATTCTAACGTTGATAATAATTTTTCTAATTCAGGAACTGCATCCTCTCTCACATAAGCTTGATTGAAATCATAGTAGATATGTAAAAGGAAATTAACTAATGTTCCATCATCAGGGTCAACATCACTAATAGGTGTTACATTCGGGTCATTACCAATTAGCTCTCCATTTTTATAAATAAAGCCATTGATATCACCATCTGCTGGCTCACCAGTTTGTGTATCTATCCATTCGCCAGTAGTTGGGTCCTTGATAACTCTTTTAGCATCTTGACCGTTTCCATCTACCGTAAATGGTTGTAAATTAATATTAGATTGTAAAGTAGTAGTTTCCGTTAAGTCTCTAGTACATTGGTCATCAATTTGTGCTACTAAATAACCATCCTTTGATGCTTTGATAGAGTAACAGCAATCTGCATCTAAATCAAAACGATATTGACCAGAAGCATCAGTAGTCAAAGCTTGAGGCGCCGCTTTAGAGCAATCATTCGTAATAGAAATTTCTACACCTTCTAAGGGTAAACCCGTTTGTTGGTCGAAAACAATACCTTCGATATCAAAAACTAAATCTCGCTTCAAAGGTAATTCTACTCTTACTAAATCTCCTAATTGCACATTTTCTGTACAAGCTTGTTTCTTATTATTATTATACCCATCGTAACTAGCTTCGAAATTACAACAAGTATTTAATTTTTGGTCAATGACTATTTTACCTTCTGTATCGGTTGTATAAGTTTCACCTGTACAATCGTTGGTAACAGACGCATCTGCTAATGGTAATTTAGTATCCTCATCAAATACTAAAATTTCTAAAGGCGTAGCTGTTTTGACAAAACTATAAATATCATCTCTACCAGAACCACCATCTCTATCTGAAGAAAAGAAACCACAAGTACCTTCTTCATTAAAAACTACACCAAAGTCATCCGCTGTGGTATTTAATGGGTAACCCATATTTTCTGGTGAACTCCATTCTCCTTCGCCTTTATCGACGATATAGAATATATCCAAACCACCTAAACCAATATGTCCATCCGTAGAAAAGTACAATCGTTTATTCAATCCATAGTAAGGGAAAATTTCGTGCCCTTCAGTATTAATAGCAGGTCCTAAATTTGTTGGAGGGCCCCATCGACCGCTTTCTAAGTCAGAATAGTATAAATCCATTCCACCAAAACCACCTGGCATATCAGAAGCAAAAAATAACCGAGAACCATCTTCTGTTAAAGACGGGTGAGCTACCGAGTATTCATCACTATTGAAAGGCAAGCTTTCTCTTTTGCCCCACTTGCCTTCTCCTTCGCTCTTAGCAGAATAAATTTTCAATTTCCGTGTGCCATCATCACTATCTCCTTCGTAGTTATTGGCAGTAAAAAAGATTTCATTCTGGTCAGAAGAAAAAGAAACAGCTGCTTCATGATATTTTTCATTCACATTATCAGAATATTTCTCTGGTCTACCGTAGTCAAAGTTACATAAAGCATCTTCGCCACCAGTAGCCTTCATTTCCACAAAGAATAATTCCAAGAAAGGATTACCAGTCCAAGTATGCTCTCGCTTTACAGCAGAACCTTTGTCTCGTTCAGAAGCAAAGACTAAACCGCCTTGATAAAAAGCAGGACTAAAATCATCTAGGTTGGAATTAATAGAAAGGTGTGTTGTTTCGTAAGAATTAACATTTTTAGTCATCAATTCTTCTTCATAATCACAGGCGCGCACTAAATATTGGGCGCGCACTTCATCTGGCACAGCTTCCACATATTGTTCGTACCATTCCTTAGCCAAATCACACTTGCCATTGCTTTGCAGCATTTGGCCATAGTATAGTTTATGAACAGGTTGTGCTTCTGGCAAACGAACAACTTGTCCATACCAATATTCCGCATTTTCTGTATCATTAATTTTGCGATAAGCATCTGCTAAATAAATCTTAGCTTCGGCGTTATCATCTTTTTCTAAGATTTGATTATATAGCTCAATTGCTTCGATATAAGCAAGGCCTTCAAATAATTTTTTGGCTCTTTTCAACTTACTACTTTGAGCAAAAGTAGCCGATAACCCAAGAACGAGTATCAGCGCAGTAAAAATGATTCTTTTAAACATAGAGCTTGTAGTTTTCAAAATAAGTAGGTGTTTACGCTGGCTGGTGATAGATGATGGTTCACTACAGTCCCGCTTCCTATATAAATTATATTAGTTGTTTAAATTTTAAAACAGCAAAAATCTTACCGATATTCGTTAAAGACAATAAGATTCTAAGCTTTTGCCAATAACTGACAAAAGTAGCTGATAATGAATCGTTTATAAGTTATTGAAAAATAGAGTAGGCAGTAAGCAGTAGGCAGTAAGCGAAGGTAACTACCTACTGCATACCGCCTATTGCTGACTGAATTAGAAGTACCGCGGTGTAACCGTTTTCTTCACTTTATAGTTAAATTCGTAACCAACCATGACTTCAAAAGAACCAAAGGTTACTGTTTTAATATCATTTAAAGGATAATCAAATGCTGCTCCTAAACGTAAGCCGTTTGGCAAAAAGTAGGACATCCAAATATCTGCTGAATCATAAGAACTCTCTCCACCAAACGCTTCGATAGCAGAACGGAAAGATAAACCTACTTGGAATTGCTCATAGAATAAAAGCGATAAATCGATATCGAATTCTGTAGGCGCACCAATTTCTTGGAAAGCTTCATCTTTACTTAAATTAGATAAGATACCTACATTTTTAATCAAAATAGATGGCTTAAAAATTAGCAGGTCGCCATTCAATGGAATCGCAGCACCCGTTGCCAAATAATAATGTCTAAATTGTTTAGAATAAGAATCTGTAACGATATTCTCGTCTCTACGCAAATCGTGCTCAATCAAACTAGGAGAAGAAACACCGAAGTAAAAACTCTTAGTATAATACATGATTCCAGCCCCAAAATTTGGTAATAACAGGTTCTCGCCTAAATCGTTAAAAGATGGGTCCGTTTCATTCTCTAAGGTAATTTTATTTCTATCACCTCTTCGATAGCTTACACCACCTTGAATCCCGATGGCTAATTGCTTAGAACCACCTAATGGAATTTTATAAGAATAAGCTGCAAAAGCTTTTGTTTCTTCGATTGGTCCAATAGCATCATTCAATACATGAAATCCGACCCCTACTCTATTATTTTTGAGCGGCGTATGTAAAGTCAAAGTTTGCGTCGTTGGCGCACCGTCGACTCCTTGCCACTGATTTCTATACAGCGCACTGATATACATATGGTCATAGTATCCTGCATAAGCTGGGTTATAAACCAGACTATTGAACATATACTTTGTGAACATAGCATCTTGTTGGGCATTCAGTGCGGTTCCACCAATAACAAAAAATAGGATGAGTGTAAAAAATTTTCTCATGATAAATGTTAGTAATTTGTAATG
Organism: uncultured Saprospiraceae bacterium; assembly: GCA_937974625.1. Lineage (GTDB taxonomy): Bacteria > Bacteroidota > Bacteroidia > Chitinophagales > Saprospiraceae > JAFMDF01. The sequence continues at coordinate 9,009 of CALJVJ010000108.1, read as the reverse complement.
GTTATTAATTGTTCAAATGTTTGAGGGTCTTAATAAATTAAAAATTAGAAATCTTAATCCCGATAGCTATCGGGACTAAAAGTATTCGCTCTTCGAATATTCCCCAATAGATGTAGTTTTTAAGATAAAATTATATAGGTTTGAGTTTTCTCGTATGTCAGTCGTCTTTATTTATTTTTAAAGTTAACAACCACTTATACTAAAATCCTCTTATATAAATCAATAACTATTCCAATACATAACTTTTTAAAGTTTATGGATTGATTTGAATATACCCACTGTACTTTTTGCCTTCTCCATCTTTCAAAATATAGAAGTAAGTACCTTCAGGTAAAATTGTATTGTTCCAAGTTCCATCCCAGGCATTTTTATAGCCTTTCATGCCAAACACTTTTGTGCCCCAGCGATTAAAGATAGAAATCTCGTTATTTGGGTATTGGGCAATGCCTTCAATTTTGAAGTAATCATTAACACCATCTCCATTGGGAGAAAAACCCGTATAGAATATCATTTTTTTTGCTAGAGGGTCTGGACAAATAACAAAAACGGCAACTTCTGCGGTATCACAACCTGTATCATTACAGATGCGGTATTGAAAATAATCCAAATCTCCACAAAAGTCTAGATTAGGCATATAATCAATCGTACCATCAGGTTTCATTATAGCTGTGCCATTTGTTGGTAGTCCGTCAGGGGAAACAATCTCCATTTCTGTAATAACACCATCGGGAATGCTATCATTTCCGAGTACGTTAATAGTAATGAGGGAATTAATGGAGGTAGTATCTAAGTCCGGGGTAGCTGTGAGGGAAGGGGTCGTAGAAACAACTGTAAAAAGATAATAAGTTGTATCACATATTAAAAAATTGTCACAAATAACTGTACAAATAGAATCTGTTCCTAAGTTAACAGCACTTGCTCTAAAACATAAATCTACATTATTTATATTAGAAATGATAGTTTCTGTTGAATTATTTTCACAAAAATTATCAATCCCTGTCACAATCCCGGTCAATTCTGTGCTTTCTGGGCAAATATCTAAAGTGTCCCCTAAATTCATCATTACATTGATAGTCGCCACAGAGGGAGCTGGGGAAACCGCAATATTTAAAATGGTCGTATCACATTGACCAAATTGGTTACAAATAATCAAACAAGCGGTGTCTTGACCAGGGGCTAAGCCTTCTATAGAAACACAGTAGGAAGTGCTGTCTAGAGTTATACTCGCCGCAGTTCCAATTTTATCTGGACAATCATTTGCAAACTGATTAATTGGTGTTATTAAAACATTCGTATCTAAACAATAACTTTGAGTAGTACCTTCTACTAAGTTAATAGTGCCTTCTCGATAGTTTATCACGTCATAAGTTTCAACAATAATAATAGTCGAGTCACAAAATCCAAAGGCATCACAACTGAGTATGCAAACAGTATCAAAACCAGCTTCAACCCCTGTAAAATAGACACAAGAATCGTTATTCATCAGCTCAAATAGAGCATTTTCTTGAGATGGGTTCTTACAAAATTCCACTACCTTTACATCCGTCAATAAACCACTAAAATCTAAACAATAATGATTTCTCTCATTTGGTAAAACTCGGCTCTTAATAACCGTTTTCTCGGAGCAGCCTACTACTACGACTGCTTTCCTAATCGTATTATTTACGGTATCATGGATAGAAACATTATGAATACCTTCTCCAAAACTTAATTGCACACCATTTGCTTCTATCCCAAAATTATAGCCAATAAAGGAGGGCAAATCAATAGCAACTACTTGAACCGCCATATCACTATAACTTGTACCACCATGACCGCCAGAAATAAATTGAGTAGTGTCATTAAGTACCCAATTTCCTTTTGGGTCCCATAAATTCATCGAGTCAACTAAATCAGGAATAGTATTAAAAACACCTGTAAAAACAGCATCTTCAACTCTCCAGATAAGCAATTCGTATGGTCCACTCTCTCCTGTCCCAAACAAGGTAGAATAGGTATAAGCACTAGTTGTATCAAAACTACATCCATCAAAAGTTTGTGGATAAGGAGCACCATTGACCGACACAGCGATATTTGTTAATTCCACCAATGACAAATCTTCTATACAAACAACAATTTCTGCTTGACAATCAGGTATCGAAAAAAAGAGGGTATCGTTGGGTAAAGAACTGGAAGAAACAGGATTAACCTCATCAGCATGTAAGCTGACGGGAATCAGCAGACAGCCTAATATACATAGGCATAAACATCTAACCACAAGGGGTAGCGTTTTTATCATGGGAGGATAATTTGTTCAAGGGTTTAGCAATTAGTTAGCTAAAGCCTTTATTACTTAATCGGTGAATCGGTGAAGATGATGAACTAGAGATAGGCGAATTAATAGTGCGAGTGCAGCTAGTAGGTCATTTTCTCATAGTCTAAAGCTTACCAAATATTATTAAAAATAAATTATGCATTTCAAATAAAAACAAGTCTATACATAATTTATTTTTAATAATTTAATCCTAATCCTAAAACCATGCCATACTAAATATAGGGAAGTTTTTTTATTGCTAGTTATTCAATTCTACTAAACTAAAGAGCAGATTGTTAAAACCGTTGTCCTTCAAATACGGTCGACAGCACTTTAATATCTTTTAAGTCTTCGGGGCTGACCGTTAGCGGATTTTTGTCTAGGATAACAAAATCTGCTTTTTTGCCTACTTTAATAGAGCCAATATTATCTTCTTGATTTAAATGATGGGCGGCACTAATGGTCACTGCTTTGAGGGCTTCCCAAGCACTCACTCTTAATTCTGCGCCAAAGGTTTTACCATCCATCGTTTTTCGGTTGACTGCTACCCACATTAAAGTCAACGGTTCAACAGGTGCCATAAAAAAATCAGAATGGAAACAAGTGGTAATATCATTTTGAATGAGATAGCCTACAGGAGAGATGCGTTGTGCACGTTTTTTACCCAATCCAGTTTCCGCATATTTGCTACCAAGGCTATACAAGTAGTAAGGTTGGATACTTGCTTGCGCACCAACTTTAGCCATTCGTTTAACTTGGTCTTTTCGCACATAGCCTAAATGATGAAAAGTAAATCGATGGTCCTCTTTGGGTGTTTCTTTTTGTAATTTCTCTAAATTATTCAAGACCATCTCCACACCTTTGTCACCATTTGCATGGACATGAATACGATAATCTTTATCCCAAAAAAATTGGGCATATTTTGCAAATTCTGCTGGTTCTGTGAGCCATTCGCCATGGTGTCCATCGGTATAAGGTTCTGCCATCTGCATCAATTGCGAATAAAATGCGCCATCTGCCATTAATTTTATTTGCTTAACAAATTTTATTTTATGGGTATTATACTGGTCTAAACTATCTATTTTAGGAAAAACGCTTTCCAGTTGCTCTGCACTTCTAGCAAAACTAGAAGCCATTGGAATTAGAAAAGTACGAAAAGGAATGGCTTCGTTATTCAATACGCCTAAAACTAGTTTTAACTCCAAATCCAAATTTAATAAAGGCATAGCCATATCTGCTACTGTCGTTACCCCTCCATTTTGAATCGCCTTTGCAGTTAATTGTAAGCCCTTTACCGCTCGTTCGGGCGTTAACAAAATTCCCATCAATTTAGGGCCAACTAAATACATCATGCCTTTTTCAAAAAAACGACCATTCTCTAAATCTGCTTGAGGGTGTTGCGCTGCTGCTGCCTCGTCAATTTTCAACAATTTGATAGCTGCTGTATTCATGATAACTTCATGAAAAGAGTATTGCCAAATAACAATCGGCTGGTCACCATAACGGTCATCCAATTGTTGCCTACTAATATCTCCATGGTATAACTGATGAAACCCCCAAGTAATTAGTGGTTCCTCTTTATTTGAGTGCTTCGCTACAGCTTCGTCTAATTTTTGCAGGTAACTTATATTATCTTTAACTCCTGCAAAGTTCCCACTTGGTAAATCCCAATCATTAAAAGCAATAATTTTAGTTTGAATAAGAATAGTAGCCAACAGTGGATGTAGATGCGGCTCGATAAAACCTGGCAACATGGTACGCTGCTCTAAATCAATTAATTGCGTACTATCATTTACTATCTCTTCTAACTCTTTTAATGTTCCTATTTGAAGTATTTTATCTCCTTTAATAGCCACTGCGTTGATATAATCAGGCTCATCTCCTTCCATGGTTAGGATAGTGCCATTGAAATAAATAGTATCAGCAAAAATGTGTTCGGTAGGTTCGGTTTGACACCCGATTAACAGTAGTAGAAATGCTAAACAATAGAAGGTGTAGTTTTTCATCTTATTTTTTGGCGTAAAATTAAGATAAAAACTTATATGCTATTAATTATTTTAAAAAACTCCTCGCGATAAGTAGCGCCTATAGCAATTTTTTTTCCACCAATGACTACCTGATTATCCTCTATTTTATCAATCCAAGGCAATGCCACAATGTAAGACCGATGTATCTGAATAAAAGTAGTGTTCAACAATAGTTCTAAAGTGCGCTTGATGGTAGACCGCACCATGACTTTCCCTTTTTCAGTATAGTAATTCACATAATTCCCCTCTCCTTCGATATAAAAAATATCGTCATAAAACAGTCGTTGTTTTTGATTACCTGTATTAACAAAAAAGAAAGTATTATTAGCCGAAGAACTAGTTCCCAATTTTTCTTTAGCCTTAGTGACTGCCAATAAAAATCGAGCATAATCAAAAGGTTTTAGCAAATAGTCCAATGCCTGTACCTCGTAGCTTTTTACCGCATATTCACTATGCGCCGTCGTAAAAATAATCAACGGTTCCTTTGTCAAGTTCTTTAATAATTGCAAGCCTGAAATATCGGGCATATTGATATCTAAAAACACCAAATCAGGCACATGGTCATTGATATATTCAATGCCTTGAAAAGGGTCAGTAAAAGACTTTTCTAGCGTCAAAAAAGAAACCTTAGCGGCATGGCTTTGAATAATCGTCAAGGCTTTAGGTTCGTCATCTATGGCAATTGCTCGAATCATAGTGTGGCGTTGGGCGGAGGGCGGAGGGCAGAGGGTCGGGCATTACCCTACGCTCTCTGCCCCATGCCCTTACGCTATCGTGATTTCCAAATGTACTTCAAATTCGTCAGGTGTCTCTTCGATAAACAATTCGTATTGACTGGGGTAAATATGTGCCAATCTTTGTCTAGTGTTACTAATGCCAATACCATTCCCTTTAGTCGCCTGTCTATTTTTAATAATGGTATTATACAGATGCATTTTTAGTATCTCCTTTTCTATCGTAATAGTCAAATCAATTTTGGTCTGTTCGGTAGAACTTATGCCAAATTTAAACGAATTTTCTATAAAAGGAATTAATAGAAGTGGCGCAATTTGTTTAGTTCCTACTTCTCCTAAGATATTGACGTTCAATTGATTGTTTTTCGTCAATCGCAATTCTTGTAACTCAATATATTTTTTAATGTAGTCTATCTCTTCACTCAAGAGAATAAATTCCTTTTGGGCATCATTCAAATTATAGCGCATCAAAGTGCCTAGTTTGGCGATACCGCCCGCTGTTTTTTCACTCTTTTCTTCAATACCTAAAGCATATAAAGAATTAAGCGTATTAAATAAAAAATGAGGGTTAATCTGTTGCTTTAAGGCATTTAATTCGGTGGCAGATTTTTCTTTTTCGAGGGTAACTATGTCATTTTTTTGTTTCCACCATTGGTAGACTAAAATAAAAGGAATGCTGTAAAACATACTTGCCCATACCGTTTCTGTTGGAAAATAATAAAAATTAGTTGTTCTTTCTCCCCTCGGAATCCAGATGGAAGCACTTGCTTGGTAAGTTTGGAAATGAACATATTTATACAAGAGTGCCGCTATTGGAAAAAAGAGCATTGCTAATCCGACAAAAGAAATTAAGTAATAAAAAATACCTTTGTTCTTAAATACTTGTTCAATCAATAAATAATGATTTAACCAATAAAAAGCATAAACTGTAAAGAATAAAGCAAACCATCTAAAAAAGGCTATCAAAAAAAAAGGTATATTTTCACCAGGAGTAGTTGCATAAGCCCAATATAATGCAGCTAATAGCACCAATAAAAATAGTATTTTTTCTATGTTCAATTGCTTCAACCATTCCTCTATCTTTAATTTACCAATTAAAAAATCATTAAAATGGGTAATTAACTCTACCATTAACAAAGCCATTCCAAAAATTACAGGCGTATCTGTTTGTGCTTGAAGCGGTTCATAAACATGGGCTATATTAAAGCGAAAAAGTAAAAATGTATGTCCAATAAAACAATATGTCCATAATAATCCTAACATTAATTTAGAAAGGCTTTGATACAAGCTCTTTCTAAAAAAACTAAACAATAATACAGGGGCAAATAAAACAGCATGTCCAAAGATGAATTGACCATATAAATTCCATTTCTCTATTTCTAAATAAATCCCACCTTCTGGACCGCTTGGATTCCGAAAAGATAAAATTCGGATATGACTTACAAAGGCTATAGCGGTCACAAATATCCAAACCGTATTGGTCACTAAAAAATGTCCTATTTTATCCGTTACTGCTCGCATAATAATTATTTTTTGTGCTAAGTACCCGCCTTTCAGCCACTCCACCTCATAAACCTCTTCACCTTATTCACCTCCCTTACTCTACAGGAAAGTCTGTCAATTGAAAATCCAACATAAACTCATCTTGCCCAATATCCATCGATTCCAATTTAATAGCAGGGTCACACCATTTTAGGGTACTCTCTACGTTTCCTCTGATAATAAACTTCATAGATTCGGCAACAAATGCGCAAGGCTTCTGCGTAGTTCCTGCACTTCCTTTTACGGTTTCCAAATCTCGGGTACGGATAATCGTTTCAGCTGCGCCGTCTTTCAGTGTAATCGTTTCTTCTACAGGTCCTCTCACATCATTTAATGTCTTATAAGCAATCGTCAAATCCTCCCCTGTTGAATTGCGCACATAAACGGTATAACTGGTATCCATATCACAACTAAAAAGGCTAAAAGCCATCAAAAAAATAAATCCTAATTTTTTCATAATTCGGGTTTTAATGTTATAAACGATTGGATAAATTAATATTTCTCACAACGCCTCAACGCCTCAACGAATTAGAAATCATTCTATTAAGTTGTTATGTCGTAGTGTGAAATAAAATTTATCTTAATACTTAAATACAATGCAAGTATAAACGGATATACGCTTTAATAAAAACGAATGTGGTGAACTGCCTATATTTTGTGACGAACTTAAAATATACCTAATCGAATTCCTACTTGGTTCGTCGAAATTTCTTCTTGGAATATCGACTAAAGTTGTTTTCAGCCCAAAAGGAGGATATATTTGTTGTATCAATTAAGTAGTTGTGAATCAATCATTTAAAAGATAAAAATTACCTCAACGGGTTTATTATTCGTTTCGTAGGTAATTATAAAAAAGGCAATAGTGGCAGTAATTTCATTGCCGCTTTGCCCTTTAAAGTTTTGATTTTAAAATAGCCTATATATAATATACTTTAGCTAATTTGAGATTCATAGACCAGTTATTGATTTAAATAATTGGTGTGTGATTACCCAAATAGCCATATTAAATAAATTTCCACATCGGGTTCCCCTATTCGATTTGTGGAAGTTTTGAGGCGGGCAGCAACGGCAGTAATTTTATTGCCGTTTTGCCTACCAAGAATTTAACGACTCCTTACTAAATAACAAAACGATGGAAATAACCAACCCAATGATATTAATCCCTTTGGCAGTAGGTCCAATATTTTTTATTATTGGATTGATTCAGTTAAAGTTTCCACCGAAAAAAATAAACCATACTTATGGTTACCGAACAAAAAGTTCTATGCGAAGTCAAGAAATTTGGGATTTTGCACAGCAATTTTCTGCCAAAGAAATGATTAAAGGAGGCAGCTTCTTCTTACTACTAGCAGGAGTTGGAACCGTAGTCAAAGTAAACGAAATTTTAGGAACGAGCTTAATGCTCATTTTAGTAATAGGCTTTGCTATATTTATGTTTAGTCGAACAGAAAAAGCGATTAATAAGCAATTCCCTCAATAGATAACGATACATAACTGGCAAATAAATTCAGACAGAAAAAAGTATCCTTAAGTAACAAATTAGGATTGTAAGACTATTGGATTTACCAAAATAATCAACCTAACAACTTAGCAAAGGTCATCCCTTAGCTTAACCTGTTATACCCTTCGCTAAAATGTCAGTTATGAAAATGATAATGAGATTTTTGACCTCATAACCTCATAACCTCATAACCTCATAATTTAACCCATTAAAATTAAACGCCATGATTGAAACAATTGTAATTTTTATGATGATTCTGATTCCCATTATTATATCAGGATTATTTACGGTCAAACAACAAACCATAGCCATTGTCGAACGCTTTGGTAAGTTTAGTAATACTTATTTACCGGGACTCCAATTTAAGATACCGCTTATTGACCAAGTCGTAGGTAGAGTGAGTTTAAAAATTCAGCAACTTGATGTAATGGTTGAAACCAAAACTAAAGATGATGTATTCGTTAAACTTAAAGTTTCAGTGCAATACAACATCTTAAGAGACAAGGTTTTCGATGCATTCTACAAGTTAGAATTGCCAGAAGCACAAATTACGTCTTATGTATTCGATACGATACGGGCAGAAGTACCGAAGATGAAATTGGACGAAGTATTTGAAAGAAAAGATGACATCGCTATTGCTACTAGACGAGAATTAGAAGAAGCGATGAAAGAGTATGGCTATGGCATCGTCAAAGCTTTAGTCACAGACATCGACCCTGATGCAGAAGTCAAAATAGCCATGAATCGAATCAACGCTTCCGAGCGAGAAAAGTTAGCAGCAGAGTACGAAGCAGAAGCAGAGAAAATTCGCATCATCGCCAAAGCAAAGGCAGAAGCAGAAAGCAAGCGTTTGCAAGGAAAAGGAACGGCTGACCAGAGACGAGAAATCGCCAAAGGTTTAGAAGATTCTGT
>CALJVJ010000107.1 GCA_937974625.1 uncultured Saprospiraceae bacterium | reverse complement strand
AATTCACCTACAGGTGCTGCTAAAGAGCATGCTTGTTTACATCCTGATGAGAGTGGCTATTACTACTATGCTGATTTTACGGGTACTTTAATGGGTACTGGTTCGGCAGCAGGAGCAGTGCTTACTATCAGAGACCATGGTCAAGCATTCCAAGTAGGTGTTGGTGCAAATGTAACCAACGAAGTATTGTCTTTTGGTGCTAGTGGATGGTTGAAAATTGATGTTCAAAGCCAACCTTCTGGTAGTCTAAATATAGATATTTATGATGCTGCGGCTAATGGACAAAATGGTGATATCAATATCAACCTTACAGGAAATGGAACAGAATGTCCAAATGGTGCTTCTAGTAGAACAACACCAGGCAGCTTGAATATTTCTGCCAATGATATTTCTGTCTACCCAAATCCAGCACAAGAAGAGTTATTTATCAACTTAAGTAAATACAATGGTAAATCTGGGGATATCAAAGTTTTAAATCTGTATGGTCAATTAGTCCAAGAATTAAAAATGGATGAAATTACATCAGATGTACTAAAACTTGATATAAGCAATTTCCAAAATGGTTTATATCATTTAAATATTAAAGTGGAGAATGCTCAGCCTATTACAAAGAAAATTTTAGTTAGTAGATTGTATTAAGTATAGTCGTTTGTCAATGGTTTTATATTTTAAGTCCCTTTTTGCAATAAGACTACTAATATAAAAACCCTTGACTTACAGATTATGAGAGAATGCCTCTGATTGCTTTTGCAGTCAGAGGTTTTTTTGTGTCTACTTTATTAAAATCCACAATTAAACAACTTTAAATTAAACGAATTAGGCGTTATAAAAGAATTTACTTTAAACTGTAAATTGGATATAATAGGGTAGAGGCAATAAAAAAAGCCTCCAAGTTAAATTAAACTTGAAGGCTTTCTATCATAAAAAACTGTTTATGTTAAAAACAGGATGTCTATTTTAAAGATTCCACGATAAACTGACGCTCAATTGGCTTTCTGTTTTTCGCTTCAATAATTAAAAAGTACATACCATTTTTCAAGTCACTTACATTTATTTTTAAATGCTTGTCTTGTGCATCTAAAGTCTTTTCATAGACCTGTTGTCCCATAGTACTGAATATTCTAATCGTTCCTTCTAGATCGCTAAAATGTCCAATTTTAAGGTTTAGGTCATGTACTACTGGATTCGGGTAAAGTGTAATAGAGGCAGGATCTAGTAAATACTTCTCCTCTCTAATATTAGAAACTACCGCTTGTCCATTTTCAAATTCTTGTATCACTCGATAAGAATTTGTTCCGTAATCTGGTGTATCATCAATGATTGTCAAATGTTCGTCAACGATTTCAGTTATTTCCTGAATTCTAGTGAACCTCTTACCATCCACTGATTTTTCAATCACGTACTTAGATGGTAAAGATGAATTTTTACTGTACCAATCTAACTGAATCCCTTCTCTCTTAACAGTTGAACCTAATGTGATTTCATCCAGCTCAAAGAAGGACACTTCTCCAATTTCTTGTGTACCTCCACTCACTCCAGGAGCTGCTCTTCCGCTTACTTGTGCATTCGTTTTATCTACTTGTACACAAATAGCATCTAGTTTTAAATAATCACCATCTGCTGTTCCAACAAATCTAATTTTAGTAGTTCCTGTTGGTGCTGTTTCCTCTAAGAAGTATTCTTGAAGATAATCACCACCATCTACATCAAAGTCGATTTGTACTGCTTTCCTTGCAAGTTGCGCTCCATAGGAGTTATAAAACTCAATAGCTACTTCGTGGTTAAATTCAGGCTTGTGTGTGCCAGAATAAAAAGTAAATGAGTACTTCGCTCCAGGAATTGCTGTTGCATCTTGGTAAATCTCTGCATCTTTCAGATGACTGTACTTTTTATAAATCCAAACCATATAGTCCCCATCCGCTCTATATCTAGAACTTTTGTTGTAGCTTGTATTTGAATTGAACGACCATGGACTTAATCCAGATTGTTCGAAACTAGGATTTACTAGTAAGTCATCACATTCTCCGTCATTAGATCCTCCAGACTCTGTACAATTTGTTGTGAAAGTGATTAAGCCTAACCCAAATGATTCCCCATTATTAGTTGGCGAACAAATAGTTATTGTAGCGTTAACTGCTTGGTCTGATACATCTTGAAATTCAATGCTAAATAAGGAGGCTTCATTCCCTGCATTTTGCTCTGTAAATATTTGAGATTTAGTATCTAGGATATTATTGTTGCTATCCTTGATATCAATTTTAACAGTTACAGGTCTATCTGTATCTCCTTTCTCATGAACAGGAATATCAAAATGAATATCTCGCATTCCTCCACTTTGAGGTAGTGCTGCATCTAAAGTGATACAATCTGCTATATTATTTTTACTATGTAGTTCTCTGTCAATTACATAGATGCTAGAACCCGCTCCTTCAATATCTCGTTCTACGTAGATTGCCATACTTCTTCCTCCACTGTATTTGGTGCAAACTTTACTGAAATTACCATCAAAAGTATTTCTAAATAGAAATTCATTTTCTCCAGAACCAACAGCTTGCAATACTTGTATTCCTGATGGCTTAGCTGTACGAGCGCCTGTAGTTCCTCCTGCTGTAGTAAATTCTACGGTTGAAGGTGGCGTATTTCCTGCTACCCATAATTCAACAGTTACTTTTGTTACATTTTCAGGATTTGGAATATCAAAACATGGATTAGATTGGCCTTTTACACCAACTATATATGTCTCAATCGCTTTATTAGAAGTACCACATGGGTTTTCAAATAATGGTCCGTTATCATCAACTTCTCCTGCACAAGTACATCCATCTGATTGAATGACATCGTTTACAGTAGCGTCATTTCTATCATCGCAAGCAGTACCTGGTGCTTTATTGTCTCCAGCTAGGCTAACAACTCCTAAATTAACAGGACACTCATCATTACCCCATCGAACGTAAATATCATATTGCCCTGCAGCTAGATTTTCGAAGACTGCAGTTTCTGCTTGATCCTTCACATTTAAAGGATAAGTCTGTCCGCCATCTAAACTGAACTCTATGTTTGTTCTAGTTGAGTGGTCAGCAAAACTGAAAGTAATCTTCCCATTGTCTTGTCCACAATCAGGGTTTGTTTTATTCACTGTTACTTGTGGTGCATTGTCTCCAGCACATGGGCCATCTACTACTGCTGGGCGCATGCTTTCATAACAAGCAGCATCAATGCCAGCGTAGATATCCATTACTACTTTGTTGCCATTTTCAGTAGCTTCAAACCAAGTTGATAATCCATAATCACAATTGTGAGAATTACCTCCTTGACCGATTTGCATTCTATATCCTCCATTGCCTTCTGCTGGTCCAGAAACATCTAGCGTTCTTCCTGTATTACATCCTATTCCTTTCAAAGCTCCTTTTACATCCCAATAATCTAAGCCCAAATAAGCATCTTTACAGTTATCATTAACAACGTAAGCACCTTGGAACGTAGACCAATCTTGCATATCTGATAAAGTCAAGTCAACATACCAACCATCTTTGGCTCCACAAGGTGAAACCTCGTTAGCGGCCCATGCTGCGTCTCGACCATTGATAATACTTCCTTTTATACTAATCGTTCCATCTCCATTATCACAGAATGTTAAATCAGCATTGTCATAATCCATAAAGTTATCATGATCACCTTCGCCAATTGAGAAAATATAGTCATTATAAGATGGCATCAATGCACAACTATTATTACTATTACAATCAGCAACTGTAGGCGTCCATTTGTCAAAACAGAAACCATCCCACCAAGCTTTTCCTGGACCTTCATTCTTCCAGCCTATTGCTATTACTTTTACAGCATTGCTAGGAGCTTTTGCTGATAAGCCGAAAGACTGGTAGGTTGAAGAAGTAATTGCTAAGTGATTAGCCTTTAATTCATTTTCATTAGCATCGTAAAATTTAATGCCGATTACTGCATCTTCTGTTGCATTTTTCTTTGCATAAACAGATAAGGTATAAATAGCTCCTGGGATAGCATCAATAGATTGACCTACACCACCTGCACCGCCATTGGCTAAAGCAGCTTTTGAACCAAAGTAAGCATCACTAGATGCACTAATGTTTGAAGCCCACCACCAATTTTCTGAACCTGACTCAAAATCTGGATTGGTTAATAAGCTACCATCACAAGAGAAAGTAGTGTTACCTCCTCTGTCTTCAATACATGCTGTAGGATCTCCGCTTAAATTGATATTAATGTCTCCATTACTTCCAACTGAACTTGCTTCTAGGCTTATAGTCGAACCCGTTGTAGGTTGCTTAACAATTTCAGCTGTTATCCAACCAGCAGCTCCAAAATTCATTTCTGTGTTTGTTGGATTCGCTCCAACACCAAACTGGAATGCTGGTCCAGCACGTCCAATTGTTATTTTAGCTCCTTCAACTTTATTTCTACCTGTTAAAGTACCTGCTGTTTGTAGGTAATAGTAGAACTTAGAATAGTCTGGATTGATACAATTGTGCTCTTTTGGGCTATCAGTAGGTGTATTCGCTGTTCTACCAGATAGTGTAACATCTACATCAAATACGATTTGGTCATCTTCAATATTTGTCCAAGTTCCTGTTAATGAGGCTGTACCATCATTGTATTCCACAAATTGACCATTAGATAAGCTATAATGTCTTCCTTCATCTTTAAGTAGTAAATAACCTCCATATTGAATTCCAGCAAAAGTTCCATCTCCACATCTGTTAGTATTAAAAGCCGTTCTACTTGTACAAACATTAGCGTCAACTGCTCCTTCCTTAACTGTTACTTTGAAATTACAGGTTACCGTATTTCCACAAGCATCAACTCCTTCATAAGCAACGGTCGTTTCTCCAACTGGGAATACTTCTCCAGATGCTGGTCCTTCCGTTTGCGTCATCTGTGCAGTACCTGTTGGCATTGCACCTGTACAAGGGATTTCTAGGATATACTTATATTTCGCTGCGCCATTTCTATCTAACCATCCACCACTATTGTGTTGAATTACAGTATGGTCTGCTTCGGTATATTCATTGGTGTTATGACCATCATTTGGATCACTTCCTAACCAATTTGTATAATCGCAACCATGTCCATTTGACCAAAGGAAAGTTCCTTCTGTTACTTCATCAGAAAAACCAATCCAGGTTACGTCCGCGTTCAATTTACTTGTGATAAAGTCATTTTCTGCTTGACTGCAAATAACTGCTAAATATCCACCTTCTTGGATGGTTTTGCTTTTTGCCTCATAGTAAGTCGCAGTATTAGTGGAGATAAAATATTTACTTCCATCTAATTCACCTACATATTCAAATCCTGAAACACTATTAGGTGCATCACTACAATCAACATTAGAGTTGTAGATACAGTTTGAACTATAAGTTGGCGTTTCCCAATTTACAACTGCGCCATTTGAGCCTGCCGCAGCATCAACTGTGATGTCCTCTACACAAGTATTGCTAATCGCATCTCTACCTTCTACACAAGTAAATGGATCGCCAGTCAAATTGATATTAATATCTCCATTACTACCTCTAGCACTAGTAATTAATTCTAATTCCATTCCGGTAGTTGGCTGATTAACAATCGTTAACGTTATCCAACCAGCTGCTCCAAAGTTTAATTCACTATTTGTTGGATTTGCTCCTACTCCAAACTGGAATGCTGGGCCAGCTCGACCAACGCTTAATTTAGCACCGTCTACTTTTCCTTTTCCAAGTATAGTACCTGCCGTTTGTAAGTAGTAATAAAAATCTGCTTCATTAGCTTCTAAGCAATTATGACTTTTAGGACTATTTGGCGGCGTACTTACTGTCCTTCCTGCCAGTTTAACATCTACCTCAAATCTAATTTCTGGGTCTTGAACGTTAATCCATTCTCCTGTTAAATTAGCAGTTCCATCTTTATATTCTACAAATTTTCCATTTTCTAAACTATAATGATACCCTAAATCTCTGAAAAGCATATAGCCTCCATATAGTGTTCCTTCAGAACTACCCATACAAAGGGTTGTGTTAAATGCTGTTCTGCTTGTACATGCATTTGGGTCAACGATAATAGGCCCGCCATCATCGATTTCACCGATACAGTCACAACCATCCTCTTGGATTACGTCATCAATAGTTTCTTCATCACCATCATCACAAGTAGTTCCTGGTGTTTTTGTAGTTACATTTAAAGTAATTTTATCTAAATCAACTGGACAATCATCATTTCCCCATCTTACAAATAGGTCATAATCTCCAGCTGCTAGATTCTCAAATGTTGCACTTCCTGCATTGTCCGCTACATATAACGGGTAGGTTTGACCACCATCTAAGCTAAATTCAATATTTGTTCTACTAGCATGGTCCTCAAAATAGAACGTAATAGTTCCGTTGTCCTCAGAACATACTGGGTCGGTTTTTTCTACCCTTACAATCGGTGAGTTATCTCCTGCACATGGATCAGCTCCTTCTGTAACTGTTACTTTGAAAGTACATGCTTCCTTGTTATCACATTCGTCCGTAGCTGTATAAGTTACAATAGTTGTACCTATAGGGAAAGTGCTTCCACTAGCTAAACCTTCTGTTAAAACAACATTTAAGCCGTTTAAAGCACAAGTTGTAACAGCAGTAGGAAGGGTATAATCAACTGTAACTCCGTTAGTTCCAAAGCTAGCTGTTGCGGTAATGTCATCATTACAAGCAAAAGTGATGTCGCCTTTTTTCACACCTTCACAGTCACAACCATCCGCTTGAATAACATCATTGATGGTAGTTGCATCACCATCATCACAAGCCTTACCTGCTTGAGTAGGTAAATCTTTATTATTAGGTGCACAATCTTCTTCATCACAAATTCCGTCACCATCCGTATCACCACCTAATTCATCACAACGGTCCGCTTCCGTAACCGTTACTTTGAAAGTACATTCTTCTTTATTATCACAATCGTCCGTAGCAATATAAGTTACGGTAGTTGTACCGATAGGGAAAGTTTTTCCACTTTCTAAACCTTCTGATAAAACAACTTTTAAGCCGTTTAATTCACAAGTAGTCTCAGCAGTTGGAGTTCTATATTCAACAGTTGTTCCCGTAGCTCCGTAGATAGCAGTTGCTTTAATCTCCTCTTCATTACAAGTAAAATTAATAGCACCTTTTTCTACACCTTTGCAATCACAACCATCTTCTTGAATCACATCATTGATAGTAGCTGCATCACCATCGTCACAAGTGCTACCTGGTGTTTCTTTATCTAATTTTAAGGTAATAATGTCTAAATCAACAGGACAATCATTATTTCCCCAACGTACAAAGATGTCATATTCTCCAACTTCTAAGCCATCAAAAGAGGCAGTCTGAGAATCATCTGATACATTTAATGGATAAGTTTGACCACCATCTAAACTAAATTCTATTTGAGTTCTATCTGAACGACCAGCGAAAGAGAAAATAATCTCTCCATTATCACCTGCACAATCAGGGTCTTTTTGCGCTACCGTTACGATAGGAGAATTATCTCCAGCACATGGATCAGCTCCTTCTGTAACTGTTACTTTGAAAGTACATTCTTCTTTATTATCACAATCGTCTGTAGCAATATAAGTTACGGTAGTTGTACCGATAGGGAAAGTTTTTCCACTTTCTAAACCATCTGATAAAACAACTTTTAAGCCGTTTAATTCACAAGTTGTCTCAGCAGTAGGAATTCTATATTCAACAGTTGTTCCTTCCGTTCCGAAGACTGCAGTTGCTGTAATCTCTTCTTCCTTACAATCAAAAGTGATATTTCCTGAATCACCTTCTTTGACAGTGATATCGAAAGAACACTTTTCTTCGTTTCCGCAATCGTCCGTAGCTGTATAAACTACAGTAGTCGTACCAATAGGGAAAGTTTTTCCACTTTCTAAACCATCTAATAAAACAACTTTTAAGCCGTTTAATTCACAAGTTGTCTCAGCAGTAGGAATTCTATATTCAACAGTTGTTCCCTCCGCTCCATATATAGCAGTTGCTATAATATCTTCATTATTACAATTAAAAGCGATATTACCTTTATCACCTTCTTTAACAATGATATCGAAAGAACACTTTTCTTCGTTTCCACAATCGTCCGTAGCTGTATAAATTACAGTAGTCGTACCAATAGGGAAAGTTTGTCCACTTGCAAAACCTTCTGTTAAAACAACATCTAAGCCGTTTAATTCACAAGTTGTCTCAGCAGTAGGAATTCTATATTCAACGGTTGTTCCCTCCGCTCCGTAGATAGCAGTTGCTGTAATATCTGTTTCCTTACAATCAAAATCGATATTACCTTTATCGCCTTCTTTAACAATTATATTGAAAGAACACTTTTCTTCGTTTCCACAATCGTCCGTAGCTGTATAAATTACAGTAGTCGTACCAATAGGGAAAGTTTGTCCACTTTC
The DNA here is from genome assembly GCA_937974625.1 of uncultured Saprospiraceae bacterium. Classification (GTDB taxonomy): domain Bacteria; phylum Bacteroidota; class Bacteroidia; order Chitinophagales; family Saprospiraceae; genus JAFMDF01. Next base: position 35,676 of record CALJVJ010000107.1, on the reverse strand, counting down.
TAAACCTTCCGATAAAACAACTGCAAGGCCGTCTGAGCCACAAGTTGTAATAGCTGTTGGAAGTGTATAATCAACGGTTGTTCCATTAGTTCCATACGTAGCAGTTGCTGTAATCTCGTTATCATTACAATCAAAAGTAATATCGCCTTTTTCAACGCCTTTACATTCACATCTGTCTGCTTGAATCACATCATTGATAGTATTTGCATCTCCATCATCACAAGCAGTACCTGCTGAGGCAGGTAAATCTTTATTATCTGGTGCACAATCTTCCTCATCACAAATTCCATCACCATCAGTGTCACCTCCTTTTAATGCACAAGGATTACAATCCGTTAATCCTAGCGCTATAGTTCCCATAAAGTTAGAACCTCCACGAGAGATTCTAGCTAGTTGAAAACCATTCTTTGGGTTTCCAGTTAATTTTAGTAAACATTTAGAACCTGCCCCAAAAGCTAAGGTTTTATCGAGCCAATTTGCTCCATAACCTAATTGCAAGGCATTTCCAGAATTTCTTACTGATATATATGCACCTTCCATGTCATTGATACCGAGTATTAATCCATTAAATGATTTGTAATAGTAAAATCCGGAATTATCAATATTTGAAAGACATTCATGATTTACGGTGATAGAATTATCTACTGATCGTTGCGAAAAGTTTAATTCTAGAGAAAATTGAATGTTGCTGTCTTCGATATTTACTAGGGTTCCTGCTAAAGTAGCCGTACCTAATTCATCGAATTCTTCAAACTTGCCATCCTGTAATATGAATTTTGGATTACTAAGGTTGGTAAAAGGTAAAATTAAATTAAAGGGAGTTTCATTGGGTGTTGCACAGGATTGAATAGCAGAAAGTTGTCTACTATCACATATTTCCTGACCATAAACTTTGGGCGTTATTATTGCCGAAAGTAAGAATAGTAAAAGCCAATAAAGGGCTCTGTTAGCATTCATAAGCATTTGTGATTTGTAAGTGTTAAACTCTATTTAATAATACGAGGGATTGTTGAGTGGGAAGTAAGTAGGGAAGTTGAGTGGGAAGTAAGTAGGGAAGTTGAAAGGGAAGTAAGTAGGGAATGCAAGGGTTATAACCTTGAGAATTAAAAATTGATAAAAAGTCACATTTTTTGTTAATATTTTTTTTAAAAAATTTAAGTGGTTGATTATCTTGTAGTTATAAATAAGTATAAGATTAAATACATAACATAGTATTTAACCTTCCTTTTATAAAATATTGATAAAAGGTTCCTAAGTATGGACTACAAAGTACCACCAATTTGACCCTTATTCTAGCTGACATTTCGATTTACCTTAATTATAGAAAGATAAAATGCTGAAATACTAGAATAAAACCAAAATAAGCTTTAATAAGGTAACGGTTCTTATGAACCTATTCCTTTGATTTTAAAAAGAGGGTATTATTTTTCCTATAAAAAGGAAACGTTTGATTGGTTTAGTGGAAAATTTAGATTGGAGGATAAAATACTAAAATTATCGAGGTATTATAATTAAAGCAATAATCATACCATAATTACTGATTTAAATATGAAATTTTGCTTTTTACCTTGTCACATTTTTAAAAAAAATGAAGTAAATGTGAATTTTGTAATTATTAAATTGCGGAAGTCTTGAGTTTTTAAATTTATTATTATCCTTCCCCCTTATAATAATAGAGAGAATTTCCCGAAAGTAAAATCTATTTTTTATTTCATTGCTTTGCAAATAATTAAGGCGCTTATTAAGCTCCAGTTTGCAATCAAATTCAGTTTATGAATACGATACGTCAGTTTGGAATCGTTATTTTACTTTGCCTATTTGTAAATGTTTTATGGGGTAAAGGCGATATTTTAAATTTTGAAAAGACACTCTTTAGTTATTCCATAAAAGAGGGAGAGCAAAAAGGATTTTTTGAGAAAAGCATTATTTCTTTAAAAGAAGAAGTAGTAACTAAGGTGGTTGTTTCTACCAATAAAAATATTTTTCAATCTTTAAATACTGTATTATATAGACCAGAGGTTTGTCAATTATCAGTAAGTGTTGCCCAAAATGGCTGTACTGATAATAATAATGGAACTTTTACGGCAAATTATGATGCAAATGTCAGTTGGATTGATGGTCCAGCTGAAGCTATTCAAATTATAGTGAATGGTACTGTTGCTCAAACGATATCTTCTGGAAGTACTTCCCCTCAAATCGTTCCCATTACTTTATCAGCAGATGGGACTGGTCAAGATACTATTATAGTAGCTTTTTCAACTACCACTTCTTGTTCAGATACCCTAATCATTAAATCTTTAAATCCTTGCCCTAGTGATTTTCCTGCTTGTGCTACTGCTACAGGATGTCTTGGAGGTAATGCTTTTGATGATTTTAACCGAAATGGTACTGATGATTCCAATGAATCAGGTATTCAAGGTGTCCAAGTAGTGGTCTATGATTGTAATAATGCAGCTGTAGATACGGTGTGGACCGATAGCGATGGAGAATGGCAAGTTTGTAGTTTAACAGACGGGGAAGCTTATAGAGTAGAATTTATTATTCCAGAGAGTATCGCTTGTTGGGCTAATCCTTCAAATGTCGGTACTGATAATGGAACAGATATACAATTTTTAACTGTACCTGCATGTACCAAATTTGGATTAAGTAATCCTAATGATTATGCAGAGGAAGACCCCTATATTATTATTCCTTGTTTTAGTGATGGCACTTACAATGGTGCAAATTCAGGCGAACCTGCTATCGTTAAACTCAAAGAAAGTGCGGATGGGCATGATTTTACTGGTACCGCTAAAACTGCTGGTTTTGAGGCAGTTACACTTGCTGACCATGGTGATGTTGGGGCGGTTTATGGTGTTGCGTGGCAATCAATTAAAGAAAGATACTATTTATCTGCTTTTCACAAAAGATATGTTGATTACGGTCCTGATGGTCCTGATGCTATTTATCAGTATGATTTGAATGGAAATAAAACTGGAACTATAAATTTGGATGCTATTTTAGCGACTGCTAATTCTACTGGTAGCGATGTTCATGATTTTACACCAGCAGGGATAACAGACCCGCATCCAGGTGAAATATATGATTTAGGGGTGGGGGATATTTCTTTTGACGCAGTAGGTAAACAGGCTTTTGGAGATATTGAAATATCTTCTGATAACAATACCCTTTACGTAGTCAATTTATTTGATAAAAAAATCTATGCCTTAGATATTTCTTCTGGGAATACTGCTAATACGACTATAGTTCAATCTTGGGATACCCCGGATGAAACCAACGCTGGCCGAAATCGACCTTTTGCTTTGGCTTCTCATGAAGGAAAATTATGGATTGGTTCTGTAGATGAAAACGGAAGTAATGCCTATGTTCACTCTTTATTACCTACTACTAATACTTTTAATTTAGAATTGACGATACCCTTAAGTTACGATAGACAGGCTTATATTAATGATGCGTATGACCCTTTTTCTTTATCTAATTGGAATGCATGGGCAACAACGGCCGATGTACCTTATGGCGGAATAACTGGTGGAGACCTATGGGAAATAGGCTATCCTCAACCTATCTTATCTGATATAGAATTTGCGGATAATGGGGATATGATTCTTGGATTTAGAGACCGTTTTGGCGACCAATCAGGGGCAGGTAGATTTTTACATCCTGCTGAAACTCAAGAATCTTTTTCTATTAGTGCTGGAGATATTTTGAAAGCTTGTTTACAATCAGGCAATTATGTGCTAGAAACAGCAGGAGGAAGTTGTGCAGGAGCTGGAGGTATTAGTCCTTCTGGTCCAGGCGGCACTGAATTTTATTCTTGGGATTTTTATAATTACCAAGACCCTTGGTCACCTATCAAACCTTTCCCAAATGATAATACTCCGGGTTATGTTAGTGGAGGAATACATTGGGAAACCACCCAAGGAGCTTTATTACAAATAAAAGGTAATCCTTACATTATCACGACGGCAATGGACCCATTTAGTGATTATTCGGGCGGATTACTTAAATTAAATAACACCACAGGTGGTCGAGAAGGGGTATCTATAGATTCTGCTAATTTAGCCGATTTGGTAGGTGGTTATACTTTATTTGATACAGGAGAATTTCCACCGACGCTAGGAAATGTTTCCTTTGGAAAAGCGAATGGATTGGGAGATTTGGAAGCAGCTACTAAACCTGCACCTTTAGAAATCGGAAATTATGTTTGGTGTGATTCTATAATAAATGGTATCCAAGATGCCTGTGAAGTCGGCATTTCAGATATTATTGTTCAATTATTTGATAGGAATGGGCTATTAGTTGGACAAGATACTACCGTAAATGGTGCGTATTATTTCAATCAAAATAATGTTGATACCACAGGAATAAATGTTACTGGAAGTGGTGTAGCTACTCCTACCACTTCTTGGTCTGGTATGAGTTTTAATACCCAATATTTTATTGTTTTTGGTGGGGGACAATTTGCTACAGACGAATTTACTGTTGGAGGAGAGACTTATGGAATAACTCCTTTGGTCAATGCTGGTACTAATGATAATATTGATTCAGATGTAGATGGTGCAGGATTAACTTCAGGTGGCCTTGGGGCACGTCCTGATGGTTTACCATTTATTGATATAACAACAAGTGATAATGGTATTGCGGTTCACGGTTATGATTTAGGGGTAATTTGTGTGGAATATGATTACGGTGATTTGCCTGATTTAGCTAGTGGAACTTCAGGTATTCTAGACTATGAGACACTCGAAGCGAATGGTGGACCTAGTCATGAAATCATTGATGGACTATTTTTAGGTGCTATTGTCGATGGAGATATTGATGGGGTTCCTGACACTTTAGCTGTTGGAGATGATGATAAAGATGGAAATGATGATGAAGATGGTGTAACTATTTATCCAAGTTTGGACATTAGTCCGGGTGTGACAGTAAAACTTCCATTGAGTGTTACGAATACCACAGGAGATGTAGCTCATGTAGAGGCTTGGATTGACTGGAATGGTGATGGCAAATTTGATGGACCCAATGAGATGGTTGCAAATTTTATGGATGCAGCAGATGGGAATTTTCCAAGTAGTATAGATGTTACGGTGCCAGCTAACGCACTCACAGGCAGTCTTTTAGGTTTCCGTGTGCGATTAAGTAACACAGATAATATGACCCCTTATGGTCGAGTTAATTCTGGTGAAGTAGAAGATTATTTAATTGGAATTGATTGCCCACAGGTCATTTGTTTGCCTGCAACAATTGAATTGATTAAGAAATAAATAAGGTAATATAATAGTAGATACCTACTTTATAATTACCTATATAAAGAAGTAATGTTCTTATTAATTTTTGGTAAGTCCCTGTTCTTTTAAGACAGGGACTTTTTTTTAAAAAAATGGTATGAATATATTAGTCTACTTGACCGCCACTAGGAAAAAATACCTTTTTAGCCTATTATTTTGCTTATTTGCTACCATAGGAATTGGATTTTCCAAGTCATTAATGCTTAACAAGCAGGGTTTCTTTAGTAGCAACTATAATGGATTAGTTACCACAACTTTAAAACTTAGTTCTAATTCATTTGAAAAGATCGTTCTGCCTAAAAGTTCTATTGACTCCAATTTAAATAATGTAAATAACAGTTATTTTACGAAGTTATTTCACCAACTTTTACTGGATAATAATGTACTGAATAAACCCTTACATTCGGGAATGCCATTCTTGTATAATTCAGGTTTATCTAATACAGAAATTGGTGGGATGGTTTTTGAAGATTGGGATTATGATGGAGAAATGAATAACAGTGATACAATTGGAGTAGCTGGGGTTAAAGTATTTATTTATGAAGATTGCAATAATGTGGTAGATAGTACCTTTACAGATATTAACGGAAAATATAAATTTACTGGATTAACCGACGGAACTACCTATCGAGTTGAATTTAGCCTACCTGATTCAGTTGCAAATTGGGCGAAAATTACCCAAAAAGGGACAGATAATGGTACTTCAATTCAATTTGTTCAACCTAGTAATTGTGCTAATCTTGGTTTAGCTGCACCTAATGCGTATTGCGAGGAAAACCCAACACTTTCTACTGCCTGCTACATCAATGGGGATATGAGTAGAGACGGTGGCATTTTTCAACCCGGGTTTTATGATGTTTTGGTATCCTATGAATATGATGAGTCTGGTAAAAATGGTGATGCTGGTTATACTCCTCCTAGTCATTTGGCAGTTGGAGGTGAGATAGGTGTTGTTTGGGGATTAGCTTATGATAAAAACTTAGATGATTTATATGCTGCTTCTTTTTTAAAAAGGCATACAGGATTTCCTACAAAGGATAGTTTGGGGGTTATTTGGAAAACTGACAATCCCATGGGTACACCTATTAATGTCCCTTTTATAGATTTGATTGCTTTAGGTGAAGATGTTGGACAAAGTTTGGTGCCCACCAACCGTGTTTTAGGGCAATTTACAGGTGACCCATCTCAAGATTCAGTTGTTTTCCATTTAATTGGAAAAGTGGGGTTAGGAGATTTAGAGATTTCTGATGATTATCAAACCTTATATGTTGTTAATTTATACCAAAAAGAAGTACTTGAAATTTCTATAAGTTTAGGTACCATAAGTAACCGATATTCAATTCCAGATATGAATTGTAATAAAGGAGAAACCAGACCCTTTGCACTTAAATATCATCGAGGGACTTTATACGCGGGAGCAGTATGTACAGGGGAAAATTCAGGAACTAGTGCTGATTTACAAGCTTCTGTATTTGAATTAATTGGTACTAATTTTGTCGAAATTGCGAATACTAGTCTAGATTATGATAGGGATTGGGCTTCTGCGGGTACTAATGCAGATTGGCAACCTTGGATAAATAGTTGGATTTGGGGTAGCTCCCCAATTGCCTATCCACAAGCATTACTTTCCGATATAGAATTTGATGTCGATGGTTCCTTAATTTTAGGATTTATGGACCGTACAGGACATCAAACAGGTTCAAATAATTATCATATCGATGGTACTGGAAATTGGAGTGCAACAAGTGGAGGAGAGATTTTGAGATTATGTAATATCAATGGCTCTTTTATAACAGAAGGAACTGGTGCATGTGCCTATAATGTGAGTCCTTTACCACTTCGTGGAACTGGTGGCGAATATTATCATGGCGAACAATTTCCTGGTGGTAGTCATTATGAGACAGCATTAGGTGGATTAGCCATGCTTAATGGGGCAGGAGAAATTGTGACTACAGGATATAGCCCTTTGGCTTTTAATACTGGTGGAATATATTGGTTGGATAATGAGACTGGTGCTGCGAATAAAAGATATGAACTTTTTGATGGTTCTGCACCTGGGAATTTTGGTAAATCATCTGGATTAGGAGATGTTGAAATAATGTGTACGGCGACTGCTCCTTTAGAAATTGGAAACTATGTCTGGTATGACCAGGATGGTGACGGTATTCAAGATGCCTGTGAACCCGGTATTCCTGGAGTACAAATTTTTTTAAGAAGTAGTACTGGCGCAACCCTAGATACTTATGTTTCGGATGCGAATGGACAATATTATTTTGGGGAATCAGCTTCAGGATATACTTTAGCGCCCAATACGGATTATTTTTTAGTTTTTGGATTATTCGGCGGATTTGATATCAATACTCAGTTACTTTTTGATACTTTACAGTTAACTCAGTCTAATGCCGTTTCTGGTACCATGCCAGATGAAATAGACTCAGATGCTATTATTCTTAGTACTGGTGTTCCTTCTCAAGTACTAAATTACCCGCATATTCAAGTAACTACAGGTGATGCAGGAAGTGTAGACCATTCCTTGGATGTTGGTTTCTTCCAACCCTGTAAGATTACAACCTCTATTATAGCAATATCTGAATGTACCGTAGTAGGAGGGAATGCAGAGGTAGCTGTTACGTTTATGGTAGATTGGGCACAAAGTGGAAATATCGAACTAAAAATGAATGGGGTGACTCAAACTATTGATGTTCAGAATGGTGCTATTTCACCAGATACCTTTACTTATACGATTCCTGCCGATTTAACCCAAAATACTTTTTTAGCTTATAATGTGGATGATTCTGTTTGTGGAGATACTATTACTTTCATTGCTCCACCTGCTTGTATTGATTGTATGGTAGGTACAAATATCATCGGAGGAAATGCTTTTGCAGACTATAATTTGAATGGCATGGATGATGATGGAGGGGCTGCTAAATCTGGTGTTAAAGTATACATATATGGGTGTGATTTAGATGGAAACAGTGTGGTTATTGATTCTGCGATTACTGATTTTTATGGAGATTATGTTTTTGATACCAATATAACGGATGGTAAATCTTACCGAGTAGAATTTTTACTTCCTGACAGCTTAGGCTTCTTACAGACGGGCTTTAATGGGGCTAATTCTAATACAAGTGTTCAATTTGTCACTGCTCCTAGTTGTTCAGTCGATGTAGGTTTTGCTGCACGAACAGATTATTGTCAAACGGTACCACAGGTAGTCACTACTTGTTTTGTGACACAGGAATATAATGGAGATTATCTTGACTCTGCTGCTTTGGTTACTTTTCCTTTTGACGCAACGGGTGATGCTAGTGATGCAGGATATGTTTATCCGACTGTTTTAGCTACTCATGAACAAATTGGTGCCACCTATGGATTAGCTTATCACCAAGATTCTGATGCTTATTTTGTGTCTGCTTTCTTAAAGCGAGCTTCGGGTTTTGGCCCTAATGGTCCAGGTGCAATTTACAAAGTAGACCAATCAGGAACGGTAACCTTACATACAGACTTAAATGCGTTATTCCCTGGGGCTGCAGGTGTTGACCCACATGACTTTTCTGGAGACCCAGGTTCTATTTCTTATGATAATGTAAGTACGGGTTTAGTCGGGAAATTATCGCTAGGTGATATGGAATTATCTATAGATGGCCAATTCCTTCACCTCATTAATTTGAATGATAAAAAACTATATACTATTCCCATTAACGTTACCCCTACTATTGGTAATATCACTCGCGTAGATTTACCTATACCAGGTGATTGTCCAGCAAGTTTCTATAATCCTTTTGGTTTAGGAATTGGACCTGATGGAGCGGTGTATGTTGGTGCAGTTTGTAGTTCAGCTTCTACTACAGCTGGTCTGGAGGCTTATGTATATCGATATGATGGAATTAGCACATTTAGCAATGTTTTACAATATGATTTAGATTTTTTAAGAGAGGTGAAAGAATGGAGTTCCTGGACTAATTCTCCTAATACTTCTTCTAGCCCAACGCCTATTTTTTCTGATATTGAATTTGATGGTCATCGGATGATTATGGGTTTTCGCGATAGGAGAGGAGACCAATTTTATGCAACTTCTCCTTCCGTTTTGGGGGATGTTTATGCTGCTAGTTGGAATGGTCAAAATTGGATTTTAGAAAACAATGCCTTTAGTGGGAATACCTTGGGGACAGATATTAATGAAAATAATGGCCCCGGCGGTGGAAAATTTTATGATGTTACCGATGGTATTGGGGTAGATGCAGCAGGTATGGGAGGATTACTACAAATCCCCGGTAGAGATTTAATAACGACATTAATGGACCCGTATCGAGCTGTCAGTGCTGGTGTAGCTTATTTGGGAGATGATGGAGCACAAACAAACTTATATGAAGTTTACCAAATTCCAGGCGCGCTCCCTATTCCTCTTTTTGGAAAAGCGAATGGTTTAGGTGATTTACAGGCTAAATGTGAACCTGCTCCAATAGAAATAGGCAATTTTGTCTGGTTGGATGTGAATGGAGATGGGATTCAAGACCCTTGTGAAATGCCATTAACGGGTATCAATGTGACCCTATATGACTTTAATGGAGATTCGATTACTACTGTTCAAACCGATATAAAAGGGGAATATTATTTTAATGAAAATTTAATAGCAATAGATAGTTTAGCCAAAGATTCCATGTATTTTATAGTGATTGGAACAGGTGGACAATTTGATAAAACTACTGCCAACTTAGCGGATACTTTAACGCTTACAGTTGATAGCATAGGTATGGGTAATCAACCAAATCTGAATGATTCTGATGGTGAAATTGCGATTAATATTAACCCAGACTTTGATGGACTACCTTATGTTAAAGTAACGATAGGAAGCCACTCTGACCATACCTATGACTTTGGTTTTAAGCCAACTTTTGAACCGCTGCCTTGTGATTGTCCTTCAACTTATTCCCTTTGTTGGGACCAATCAGGTTTTGTGGAGCCGCCGAATGATGATTTATCTAATTTTCCATATTCCGACACTATGACGAATATTGGTGGTTCTGGCATTGATTTGACGGTTACTTTATTTCAACCTGCTAGGGATCAACCTGCAGACCCAGACCCTCAACAATCTTATATTAGCCCAGGAACCAGATGTGGTTGCACCTTTGATGATGAATTAACCCCTTATCTTTCGTGTGGAGAAACATTTAGAAACTGGGCAAGACAGGAACCTACTCCAGATACTGTGATTATGACGTTTTCTGAACCGATTAAACTACCTGTTTGGGGTTTTGGTGGATTTAAAACTAATCAAGGTAGTATTGAAAGTGCAATCGCTTCTTTTACCTTTTATGATGGACCGAATGCTACAGGTAATAAAATTGTTTCTACCTTACCAGACCCTGGAAGTCGAGCACAAATTAATACAGGAGACCCGCTCTTGGCTGCTATTAATGAGTTACAAGATAAAGGTGTACAGGAAACCGAATTATACAATGGCACTTATTACTATGAAGGTCAGAATAATACAAGAGGATGGACTATTTTAGATATGGGAGATGCCGTTTTTCAATCTATTAGGGTTATCCAATATACTGTGGAAGATGGACTTTCTCCAGTGGATTATGTACCTATTGCGCCAGCTTCTGCTAATAATTCTGGTTATTGGGCGTCCTTTGATTATCAAACTTGTGCTTGTAAGGATTATGGAGATTTACCAGATTTAGCTAATGGTACGACGAATCATACGGATTATGAGACTTATGATTCTACTGGTGGGCCAAGTCATGTTATTATTGAAGGTCTTTTTTTAGGAGATACGGTAGATATTGATAATGATGGTCTACCAGACGTTAATGCCTTAGGTGATGATAATGATGATTCTGTAGATGACGAAGATGGAATAAGCATTTTTCCTACCTTAAATATTGTTCCTGGAGGTACTATCAAACTACCTTTAACCATGACGAATACCACTAGTGAAATGGCTTATTTGGAAGCTTGGATTGATTGGAATGGAGATGGTGATTTTGATGACCCTAATGAAATGGTGGAAAATATCGATAATATTGGAAATGGTACTTTTTCAAATACTATGACTATCAATGTTCCTACTGATGCAATAACCAATACATTAGTTGGATTTAGGGTCAGATATAGTAATACAAATGATATGACCCCTTATGGTAGAGTTAACTCAGGTGAAGTAGAGGATTACTTAATCGGGATTGATTGTCCGCAAGTCAACTGCCTTCCTTTCGAATTTGAATTGAAAAAGGAAGAATAGGAATCTTATAAGGTTATAAGGTAGAGCCTCATTACCTCACAGCTCAATACCATCAATAACCAACACAAAAGGGTCAAAAACTTGAGATACATATAGCCGATTATCTAATCGTAAAACAGTAGAAGCGGCACTTATCAATCCTCCATTGTTTTGGAAAAATGGGGTGGTTTTTAAAGTGTTTGGGTCTATTGTGAAAACTGCCATCGGAGATTTATTTTTGCTATCTTTTGAATGTTCTAGGAATTTTAGTGGACAAGGATGTGCTACGGTCCAAAGTAAACCATGATTGTCCAATAACAAATTATCACCTAATGGAATTTTAACTTCCTTCTCTTTTGTCGAGACTTTAGTTGCTAAATTTATAGCACTGCCTTCTAGTTCATAACGTACAATTTCTTTACATCCACCATTTGCTATAAATATATGCTTTCTAGTTTTATCTACATAAACACCATTTGGATAACACATTTCTTTTAGTACAATTTTCCAATTTCCTTTTCCATCATAATGCACAACACTTCCGGCTTTTATACCTAGAATAGCCTTGGTACTCTCATTTGGATTCATATTAGGTACATAATTACTTGCGTAAAAGCTTCCATCTTCCAGAACATCCAAATCATTGGGAACAGACATTAATTCATTTTCTAAAATTTGTTTGGTATCTAATACCAATTTATCTTTTTTGATTTCAAAACGAACAACAAAATGTCGCCAGTTTCCTTCTGTTTGATTATGAGAAATGGCATATAAATAAGGAATTGAATCTATCGTAACTATATCAATACCATGTGGATGTATTTCAAAATCTGCGGGTTCTATTTGGAACTTATACGGCTCGTTAGTAGTAGGATTTATACCATAAAAACCACTAGTTTCTTTTGCACCTTTGCGCCTTTCAGCACAAGAAACGATGATTCTTTCATACCCTAAAGAGGTGTCAACCGCCATATCTTCTGGTCCACTGCCAATCATTATTTTCTGGGTAGCATAATCTTTTTTTGTAGAATAATCGCCGCAACCGAAAGGGGAGATACCACACTCTCCAAATTGAAAATAGAACAAACTGCCAATGAATAATAATAGTACAAAGGCTAATATCCCGAGGAGTAATTTTTTCATAACTATTTTATATGGTAGGATTAAATTGCCCAAAATGCCATAATATGCCTGATGGGTCGTGCAAAAAACATTCTCTTCCCCAATCCCAATCTTTGATAGGAGAGAGCTTGACATTTTTGTACTTGCTAGGTAAGTCAAGGGCTCTCAGGTCTGCATAACAAGTATCTACATCATCTACTTCTAGAAAAACCATAGAATTATCACACCATTTTTTAGCATAATAATCTTGTAAGTAAAAGGCTAGGGTATCATTTACCTTGAAAAGTGACATGTTGTCCGCAATGACTACTTCCGTAAAGCCTAGTTCTTGATAAAAGGCTCTTGACTCGCTGTAATTCTTAGCGCCAATAAAAGTCCTAATATTTTTAGCTTGATAATTCATGATTTAAAGGTAAGAAAGGTATGCCTAATTTTCTTTTTTTTGATTAAAAATAATATCAGATAATCAAAAAGAAAGGCGATAAGTTTTACCTATCGCCTTAAAGTATTTAACCGTTTTATGAAGATTTCTTTAGATTACTTTACTCCTTCAATTTTCCATTTTTGTCCATATTAGCGATGACATATACTTCCTTTGCAGGCTTTAATGGCCGCTTAAACCAATAAGGACGACGCATTCCATCAGGCCCCGGTGCAGGTCGAGTTTTTGCTAGCCAATCTTTATAATTTTGGTAAGATTTTTCGGTATCTACAAAAACATCCCCGTATTTTTCTCCTGCTGTTGGCTTTTCAAGCCGTACCTTTTGGTGCCAACAATGCATGCCACTATGCGGGTCGGGATGAACGGCATGTGTTAAGTTTTGGTGCACACCACCATCTGACCAGAATATTCTTGAGCTATCTTTGTCTTCGCTTTCAAAAGGTCGAATCCCTTCCACCGTTTTCATTTTCCAGCCTCCTTTACCATCATTTTCGATATTGACGGTATTGGTTCCCCAACGATTCCCTGCATCTTGTTTTCGACGCCATCTTCCGAGGTGATGTGAACAAGCGACAACGCCTGGTTTCATTCCTTCAGTCACCCAAACTTTATCTACGAAATAGCCGATATCTGTATTTAATTTGACTAAATCTCCCGTTTTAAATCCAAATCTACCTGCATCTTTTGGATGCATCCAAATTGGATTTCGATTAGAAATTTCATTTAACCATTTGGCATTAGCCGAACGAGAGTGTATTAAAGTAGGTAATCTAAAATTGGGTAACAAAACATATTCCCCTTTTTTATGGTCTATTTTTTCTGGATGGACATGACTTTTTATATACGCTGGAAGTGCATATTCAGGCCATTTCCAATCTACCATCGTTTGAGAATACAATTCATTTTTACGGGTAGGTGTAGGAAAACCAACACATGGTTTTCCGTTGACCATGACGCCTATATTATTGCCATTCTTGGAAATAACTTTTGATTTAGGGTCAACAGTTGCCCCTTGCATTTGTGTTGCTGTTAACTCTGTTTCATTCTTTTTAAATTTATGTCGTTCTACTTCAAAAGCTCCATATTTTTTCATGTAACCCAATTCTGTCAGCCCTTCTTTTTTAGCAGTTTCTGTTAGCCCTTTGGTATTTTCAAAAATGAATTGATAATATTCATCAACGTTTATTTTCTCCCCTTTTCTGTAAGGAGATTCAAAGTGTTTTCGAATACCCATACTACCATCTTCGTCGATGCGCCAGCTTAATTCTATCCAAAATTCATCTTCTTCCCAGACTTCTCCAGGATTGGTTTCATAGGTGAATGTGGTTTCTTTTCCTGCTCTTCTTGCAGCCTCTCGCAATACAGGTTGCCTAAAGGCTATCCATGTCCCTGAATGGGTCGCATAGGAATTTAAATCATGTCGTTCGGCCGAATGCCCCATTGGTAAGACATAATCTGCAAAAAACGCCGTTTCATTCCAGGTTGGAGACATAGCTATATGCAAACCTATCTTATCGTGGTCAGACAATGCTTCTATCCATGAAAAACCATCAGGATAAGTCCATACGGGATTAAATACTCTAGTGAAATAAACATCCATCTTACCTCTTTTTTCTTTCAAAAAATAAGGTAATAAAATACTCATTTCAAAGAAAGCTAGTGGATATTCATCTGGGTAATGCAGTTCATTCCAAAACTTTTGAGAAGGAGGTGTATCAAAAAACTTAGGCTTGAATTTATTCCAACTATTCGGAGAAGTTCCTCCTTTCGTTCCAACACTACCTGTTAATACTTGTAAAAAATGCAAGCATCTAGCCACTTGCCAACCGCCTTCATTTCCTGCGGTGGCACTTCGCCAAGTATGGGAGGCAAACCGTTCTCCTGCTAGACCAATTTCTCTAGCAACTTCTATAATTGTTTCTGCTTTTACCCCACTTTCTTTTGCTGCATATTCGGGCGTGAATTCGGCATAATGCTCAATCATTTTAGCTATGCTGTTTTCAAAAGTTACTTCCGTATCTGGATGTATTTTTTCTAAGAACGTTTGCCAATTGGTCCAATCTTCTATGTAAGCACGATTGTATAATCCTTCTTCTAAAATAATCTTTGCCATTGCCAATAATAGCGCTGCTTCTGAGCCTGGTGTGGTTGGTAACCAATAATCAGACATACTAGCCGTATTGGATAGCCGAGGGTCTAAGGTCGCTAATTTTGCCCCTTTCATCTTGGCTTCTATGATTCGCTGGGCATGGGGATTGAAATAGTGTCCACTTTCTAAGTGTGCTGAAATTAGTAGTATAAATTTTGCATTGGCATGGTCTGGCGAAGGTCGGTCATAGCCGTACCACAGATTATACCCTAATCGGGCATTAGAGGAACATACATTGGTATGCGAATTGTGTCCATCTACCCCCCAAGCTTGGATGACTCTGTTGGCATATCCTTCATGACCTGGACGGCCTACATGATAGGCGATTTCATTATTTCGTTCTTCTTGGATGGCTTTTCGCATTCTGCCTGCTATGTCGTCTAGTACGGCATCCCAAGTGACCCGTTCCCATTTTCCTTCCCCTCTTTTGCCCACTCTTTTTAATGGATATAAAATACGGTCTGGGTCGGTAATTTGATTAATGGTAGCTGGTCCTTTAGCACAGTTTCTACCTCTACTACCTGGATGGTATGGATTTCCTTCAAATTTGCGAATCTCTTGCTTGTCTTTATCTACATAGGCCGTTAACCCACAAGCTGATTCGCAGTTGAAGCAAGTGGTTGGCACAATGGTGTAATTTTTTTTTTCCACTTTTGGCCATGCTTTTGCCTCGTATTCTGTCCAATCATCCCATTGGTCCATTGGTGGAAATTTGACTAAATCTCCATTTGGAGCCAATCTTTGCAAATCTCCTGCACGCTCTTTTTGTAAATCTGGGATTAATTTGAGCTTCTCTGCTATTCTTTCTATTAAAGTTCTTTTTTTTAACATGCTGTCAGGATTTAGTACACAGTGTATTTAAGTTGGTCGTACTATTTGGCTATTGAAAGTAGGATTTGTGTATCGAAAACGTTACGTTAGGGGTATTCTTTGCGGCGCTTCCACCCAAATATGCTCCGTGAAATAAATACCTATTAAAACTAAAGCCCCTGCTGCTGCCATCATCATTGGGTTTCCAACACTTATCATCAATAAAACCACTGGAATAATATTTCCTAATAAGATAACTCCTCCATAAAACAATTTTGAATATTGACCTTTGGTAATCATGTTTGATACTCGTTCAGCATCTACGGTAGAATGAGTTGTTGTTAATTCAAATAACATGGTTACTAAATTTACTCCTATCGAACTCAACAATAAATATTTCAGGTAAGTCATCCAATCTGTAGTTACATTGGTGAATAATGCAACTATCGTAAAAGCTGCCGCTCCTGCCATTAAACTATGTACGAGCATATGAATTGCCAATATAGGACTTTGCCAAAAATCTCGACCTTTGGCTTGTGCAAATAAGAAAGCCGTATAAACAGCTACTATTGCCGCCATTATAGCGGTAACCCAACTTAATCCAGCTTGTAAAAAATCCCAGCCAAAATATAAGGCTGCTCCTAAAGCGGTCAATAATCCACCATAAATGGTAATGGCATATCCTCCTTTGACTAACCAAGACCCCCAATGGGGTCGTAATAGCACATAGAAGAAGCGTTTAGGTTGGTCTAAATCCATAATCAATAGGATGCCTGTTACCGTCAAGAAAAATAAGCCTAATCCATAACTCCACCATGAAATCTGTACATCTGGCCTTGTCCAACCAAATAATAGTGCAATAAACGGTACTAAGAATGCACCTGCTGAAATTGCTTTGGTGAAAACATATGCGGATACTTCCCACCCCCAAAGAATCCCTTTGTCAGGTGTGTCATACACTCGCTTTGCATCTCCAGCATTGGCAGACTTACCCATAATTAACTCAATGGATTTTTGTGGGCCATATTTTGCAATTTCTCCTGCTGAAGAATATTGTTTTTCTGCTTCCAAGAGTGTCGTAATCACATCGCCATTAGAAAATGCTAATTTTTCTGCTTCTTTCGCAAAATGACCAACTCCAGTGGTTTGTCCATTCCATAAATATTCTCCTGTTCTAGGCGTAGCAGTAGGATTTAAAGAAACTTCATCCGCACCGATATAGAATAAATTAGGTTGAGTCCCTTTTTCTGGTTTCCGAACATTAACTGCTTGTCGAGCTAATAATTGCGCTATTTCTGTGGTTTCATCTTCCATATCTCCCGATATAATGGCATGTTCTGGACAGACATTCACGCAGGCTGGCTCTAATCCTACATCAATTCGGTGCGCGCAGTAATTGCATTTAGCAGCAGTCCTTGTTTCTGGGTCGATGTACAAGGCATCATAAGGGCATGCTTGCATACAAGATTTACATCCTATACAACGGTCTTTGTCAAAATCTACGATTCCATCTTTTCTTATATATAAGGATTCGGTGGGACATATTTCTACACAGGGAGCATCTGTACAATGGTTACAACGCATTACGGAGAATAATCGTCGAGTATCAGGAAATTCTCCTTTCTCTACTTGCTTAACCCAAGTTCTATTAACGCCAACTGGTACATCATGCTCACTTTTGCAAGCAGTGGTACAGGCATGACAGCCAATACACTTTCGGTTGTCTATTACGAAGCCGTACTTCATTTTTATAGAGGTTTTAAGTTTTGTTCTACGTAACGCGGATTGTTAACCCGCCCTTTATAATTTTGTATGGTATTGTACGGATTAGCAATCCGCCTTACAACGTTGAAGGACATACAAAAGCTGTAGTTGGTACCGTTGATGCTGCGATATCTGTAAACTTGGCTTGAACATTTATCATATTAGAAAACCCCCTTGCTTTTAGTATAGAAGCTGCCACTGTAGAACGATACCCACTTCTGCAATGCAGGTAATACATTGTTTGTTTGTCTACTTCACTCATATGCTTATTAATAAAATCAAGTGCAAAATTTTGAGAAGCTTCTATATGTTCTCCTTCCCATTCGCTTGGTTTTCGAACATCTAATATTTTAATACTAGCATCTTTTGAGTAAATGGCTTCGAATTTGTTAGCATCAATAGTTTTTACACTATCAATTTCTTTTCCTGCTTTTTTCCATGCTTCAAATCCTCCTTTCAAATACCCTATTGAATTATCATAACCAACTCTAGCTAATCTTTTTACAGTTTCTTTATTTCTTCTTGCTGGTGCTACAATTAGAATAGGTTGTTGCATATCAGCTATCAAGGCACCTACCCAAGGCGCAAAACTTCCATCTAGTCCGATAAAAATAGAATTAGGGATAAAACCTTTGACAAATTCTTCTTTATCTCGAACATCCAAAATCAAAGCGTCCGTCTCATTCGCTACTGCTTCAAATGCTCTAGGAGACAAGGCTTTTGCTCCTTTTTTCATCACAGCATCGATACTTCCGTATCCCTTTTTATTTAATTGGGCATTTAGTGAAAAATATTGAGGTGGTGGCATCAAACCATCTGTCACTTCTTTGATAAACTCTGCTTTGGTCATATCTACTCTAAGGGCATAGTTGGTTTTCTTTTGATTGCCTAAAGTATCCCAAGTCTCACTACTCATGTTTTTCCCACAAGCAGAACCCGCACCATGTGCAGGATAAACTAAAACTTCATCTGGCAAAGTCATAATTTTAGTTCGGAGGCTATCGAATAGCATTCCCGCTAAATCCTCTTTAGTAGTTTTTTCCATTTTTTGCGCTAAATCTGGTCGCCCTACATCGCCGATAAATAAGGTGTCGCCAGAGAAAATAGCATATGGATTTCCCTTTTCGTCTTTTAATAAATAGGTAGTGCTTTCTAAAGTATGACCTGGTGTATGCAAAACGGTAATCGTTACTGCTCCGATTTTGAAAACTTCGCCGTCTTTTGCTAAATATTTTTCATATTCTGTCTGGGCATTTGGCCCATAGACAATTTTAGCACCCGTTTTTTTGGCTAAATCTAAATGACCTGAAACGAAATCTGCATGAAAGTGCGTCTCAAAAATGTATTTGATGACCACGTTATTATCTGTTGCTCTTTCTACGTAAGGCTGTGTTTCTCGTAAAGGGTCAATGATTGCAGCTTCTCCATTACTTTCTACATAATAGGCACCTTGTGCTAAGCAACCTGTGTAAATCTGTTCTACTTTCATGATGCTATTGATTTAATTTTTCTAGTTATTATCAAATATATGTAAATGTGTTCATGTTTTAAAATAAAAAAACAGGTTATTTGCAAATATTGTTTTGCTACCTCCTTAAATAGTCGAGATAATTAATTGAGCAAATAAATTTTTTTTGACTACAATGGGCAATTTCTAATTTTGTTTATCCAACTTATTTTCAATCCGCTCCAATCGTTTTTCTAATTGAATTAGTTTTTCTAAAATTAGCACA
Source organism: uncultured Saprospiraceae bacterium (assembly GCA_937974625.1). Lineage (GTDB taxonomy): Bacteria > Bacteroidota > Bacteroidia > Chitinophagales > Saprospiraceae > JAFMDF01. The sequence goes on along the minus strand of CALJVJ010000107.1, from coordinate 16,133 downwards.
TGAGTCTTTTTTGCATCAATGCCTACAGGACTTTTATCGCTATGAATTTCTTTTGCTATTGCATTAAACATTTCTTTATTCACTTTTAAATCATCCATCGTTTTGTTATAAAATTGTTTTTAAATATTAGACTTTATTCCGAATTGAAAAGTACTGCCACTTGGAGCGCTGGCAGTAATTTTCATACGATTTTTTTTAAAATACTATTGAATAATAAATAATTAGACTTAAGTTCAATACACTGTGTATTAAGTTTGTTTGCATTTTGAATAGGTTATTTTTTGTGAGTACGAGTTAATTTTTTTGAGAATAGCCCTGCTATTAGAGAAAAAATTAAGGAAGTAATCGCATAAAAGAAGCATTCTAAAATGTGAAATAATTTATTACACAGTGTACTTAGTTTTTGCCAACAAAAATATATAAAATGAAAAGACGTGATTCTTTAAAAACCTTATTAGTGGGTACAGTTGCAGGTGCGACTTTAGGCTCAACTATTGGTTGCAAAACGGATGGAACATCGGCTGTAGAAGCGGCTAAAGGACTTGCCAATACAGGATTATATGGTCGAACGCCAAAAGAAATAGAACATGACAATAAAGTAAACGCAGCAGTTTATTTAAATGAACATGAATTGACGACGATTGCTGTTTTATGTGATATTATTTTGCCAGCTACTGCTGATGCAGGTGCTGCAACGGAGGCAGAAGTGCCTGCTTTTATTGATTTTATTGTAAAAGATATTCCAAGTCATCAATTACCGATTCGTGGTGGTTTGATGTGGCTGGAAGGGGAAGCTAATCGTCGATTTAATAAAGAATTCATTGCTTGTTCTGATGCAGAACAAATTCAAATTATTGACGACATTGCTTATCCAGACGATGAAGGTAAAAAGCCTTTAATGGCACCGGGTATCAAGTTCTTTAACCGTATGCGAAATTTAACGCTTACAGGCTATTACACGACTCGAATGGGCTTAGATGACCTTGGTTACACGGGTAATTATGCTAATGTTTGGGACGGTGTCCCTGCGGAAGTGCTTAAAGACCACGAAGTAGATTATGACCCAGAATGGTTGGCTAAATGTGTGGACCAAAGCAAGCGTATGGATATTGCGGAGTGGGATGCTGATGGTAATTTGTTGACCTAATTGGCTGGTACCACAGGATTCATCCTTTCCCGTTCCAAAGTCTTTAGACTTTGAAAGGAAAATATTTAGATAAATTGTACGGATTTAGCAGAGTTACTACTATCTCTTCTTTCATACGTACAACCTTTCCAAATACTTGAAACCTTCCAAATGAAAAAAATAACGCTCTTATTTACTGGTCTTTTTTTATGGAATGCGATTGGTTTCGCCCAATTAGCGGATAAAGAAGTTACCTACCAAAAAACAATTATAGCTGGTAAAATAAAAAAGCATCAACCTGATGGGCAATTACAGCAAATCCTTGTCTATTTCTCTCGTCCAGAAGAAAGCCGAAGTGAGATTCACAGGATTGATGTCAATCCTGACGGCACATTTTATATAGCTTTAGAATTAGCTTTTTTCCAACAAATATCTTTGCAGTATTATAATACTTTAGAAGTCTTAGTAAATCCTGGGGATAGTATACATCTCCATTTTAATGGTTCGATTCGGAAAGCGGAAAAATTACTAAAAGATGTAAAATTTTCTGGTGACAATTCTAAAATAAATAAGGAATGGGTGGACTTCAAAAGAAATTATTTAACGGTTAAACTTGAAAAAAATTGGGATGCGCAGAAAGAGATGGATTTTGATGCTTACGCCAACTTTAGAATGAATTATAAAAAAGAACTGGATAATAATATTGCCAAATTTGCCCATAGTGCTAAGCCATCTAATAAGTTATTGGACTGGTTGAAAAATGACAGTAAATGGAATTATATTGGGGATATCCTCCGCTATCCAATGGCACAAGCTTACCATAATAAAATAAAACAATCCGAAGTTAACCTTCCCAATAGCTATCAAGCGTTCTTAGTTGATATGCCTGAAATTGCTTGGAAAGACTTATCTAATCCGGCTCAAATCAGTTATGTGGTATCGGGTTTCAGAAGTAATATTGCCACAGCAGCACATAACAATTCTACCAATGAAGAGGAGTGGCATGCCGCATTTAGTAAGGGAATGGAACAAGCTAAGCTCCCTAAAAATGGTTTGTTTTATCAATTGATGATAAGTCAAAGGGTTTTAACTTATATAAAAATCGGAGATATAGATATTTACCAAAAGCATTATGAGCCGCTGGTGAAAAAATATGTAAAAGCGCCATTTTTAGTAAACAAAATGGAAAAGATACTTGAGGAAAAATTATATTATATCAAGAACCCTTTAGCGGCATCTGACGCTATTTTAAAGAATTTAAAGGAAAGTAACGAAGAAAATCCTTTTAATATAATTTTGAAAGACCATAAAGGGAAAGTAATTTATCTTGACTTCTGGGGAACATGGTGCAAGCCCTGTATTGCTGAATTTCCAAATTCTAAAAAACTACACGAAGATTTTAAAGAGGAAGAAGTAGCTTTTGTTTATGCTTGTATTGACTCAAAAGAGAAGGTTTGGAAAGCAGGTTTGGCGGAATATCAATTAAAGGGTAGTCATTACTATTTTAACAAAAAACAAAGTGATGAAATAAGAAAAATTTTCGAAATTAATGGCATTCCTTTTTATTTAATTATTGATAAAGAAGGAAATATAATTGATAAAGGAAGTCACTTTCGACCTTCAGTTAAGAAGACCCGAGACAAATTAACTTCACTTTTGAAGTAAAAGCAATGAGCAGAAAATTTTTAGGTATAATTACCTTACTCTTTTTATTAGAAGCTTGTACTTTAAAGGAACCATCTTCGGTCTCTCCTAATATCCTTTTCATTCTATCAGACGACCACACTTCCCAAGCATGGGGAATCTATGGAGGCGTCTTAGCAGATTACGTAAAGAATGATAATATCCAACGACTTGCCAATGAAGGAACAGTTTTAGACAATGTTTTTTGTACCAATTCCATTTGTACACCCAGTAGAGCGTCTATTTTAACAGGTCAATATAGTCACCTCAATGGCGTGTACACCCTCTCAGAAGCATTAGAACCAGACAGCAATAACATAGCTAAAGTCTTACAAAAAAATGGTTTCGAAACAGCCGTGATAGGAAAGTGGCACTTGAAAAAAGAACCGACAGGCTTTGATTATTATGCGGTATTACCGGGACAGGGACGCTATCATAACCCCATTTTGAAAACTAAAGAAAATTGGCAAGATAATAATAAAGGAGGCAAAGCATATGAAGGTTTTTCGGCAGACGTAATTGGTGATTTATCGGTAGATTGGTTGAAAAATAGAAATTCTGAAAAGCCTTTCTTTTTAATGACCCAATTCAAAGCCACCCACGAACCTTTTGATTACCCAGAACGGTATAAAAACTTAAATGAATCTATAGAAATCCCAATGCCTGAAAACCTTTTTGATTTTGACCCATCAACAAATAATCGAAGCTTTATTGGTCAAAAATTATGGAGACTTGGGGAGCGGTGGGAGATGGATACAAAGAATTTAGAAGCTGGAAAACCAACTCGTTATCCCGGTTTACCGTTTGCCTTAGATGGAGTAGATAGCCTGTCTGCTAGAAAAAAGATTTACCAAAAATTTGTTAAAGATTTTATGCGGAGTGGTGCAGCAATTGATGATAATATTGGAAAATTGTTGACCTATTTAGATGAAACTGGATTAACTGAAAATACAATCGTGATTTATACGGCTGACCAAGGGTATTTCCTTGGAGAGCATGGTTTTTTTGATAAACGTATGATGTATGAAGAATCCTTACGCATGCCTTTTGTCATTCGTTATCCAAAAGAAATCCCTGCTGGAAAACGATTGAAAGACATGATTTTGAATATTGATTTTCCAAGTCTTTTTGCTGATTATGCGAGTGCTAAAGCACCATCAACCATGCAAGGCAAAAGTTTTCGGTCCAATTTAAAGGGAGCAACCCCAACAGATTGGAGAAAGTCAATGTATTACCGATATTGGCTACATCAAGCAGTTCGACCCGCTCATTTTGGTATTCGAACGGAACGATATAAATTGATTTTTTACTATGGTCAGCCTTTAGATAAACCTGGTACACAAAAACAAACAACTCAACCTGCTTGGGAATTTTATGATTTAGAAAAGGACCCCAAAGAGGACAATAATGCCTATGAAGTAGCAGCATATCAAGGTATTATTAAGGAAATGAAGCGAGACTTATTAAAACTAAAAAAAGAAGCTGGAGATACAGAAGATAATACAAATCCAATAATGACTACTATTTTTAAAGAACACATGAATTAAGATTTCCTAAATAAATAAAGTCACCACATCATGCCGTGGTCACGAAACATCGGTAACCCGTGCTATAAGCACAAAAAAACTAAAAAATATATGCCAAACTTAGTCATCATCGCAAAAATCACCGCTGTCGAAGGCAAATCCGAAGCAGCAAAAGCGGCCCTTTTAGAAGTAGTTGCACCAACTCGGAAAGAAGCTGGTTGCATTCAATACGATTTTCATCAAGACTTGAAGAATACACATCTTTTTTATGCTTATGAAATTTGGGAAAGTATGGAGCATTTGGGGGCACATGGAAAATCTGCTCATATTTTAGCTATGAGGGCTAAAACGAAGGATAGTATTATCAGCTCAGAGTTAAGTTTTTTGAATAAAATTTAATCCGAATGTCTTATTGATTTTATAAAAATGATTTTTTTCAGAATATTAAACTATGTGATTTATCAGGCAGGATATTAAATTGGTCAAGAAAAAAATACTATTAAAAATATTGATTTTGCCATTGTCAATTTCTAAAATACCTTTATATTTGCGGCTGGTGAGATTCCTCGACCAGCTCCTTTTGAACTCCCCCAGGTAGGAAACTAAGCAAGGGTAGAAAGTTGAGCGGTGTGATGGGGTCTTGCCTTTATTGTTTTTAGGCCCAATCCTTGGCAGTAAGATGAAAATAAATGAGAATCTAAATTTATTTTTATCGCGTTCCTTATTTATAGAAATAATTTAATATTTTTTTAGCTCCTTCATTTATATTGACTTTTCCTCAATACACTGTGTATTAAGTTTGTTTGCATTTTGAATAGGTTGTTTTTTGTGAGTACGAGTTAATTTTTTTGAGAATAGCCCTGCTATTAGAGAAAAAATTAAGGAAGTAATCGCATAAAAGAAGCATTCTAAAATGTGAAATAATTTATTACACAGTGTATCAAGTACATTAGAATAAAGTCTATTTATATTCTCCCTTATTTCACTTTAGTAGTGGCAAATAATCGCCTAATACTAAATCGACCACTTCCATTCACATAAACTAACATCAGTCCTCCAATAATGGCTAAATTTTTCATAAATAGGATAGCTTCTATTCGTTGATTTTCAGGTGGGTCATTCCAAAAGGAATGAGCAATAAAGGTGACTGGAATCCAATATAACAAGATGAGAAAAGACCCAAGACCTGGCCTATAGCCTAATAAAAGCAAGATTCCTCCTAGCACTAAGCAGATAATAGAACCAATTAATAATAAATCCTGATTTCCATCTATCCCATAACTAGTCAGAATGGCTTTCGTTTCTTGATAATAAAACATCGTATCATAAGCCTCATAGAGGAAAATAATAGCAATTAAGATTCTGCCTATTAAGTCTATTACATCTTTCATGTTGAAAAGTTTGAGCGGTAAAGCTACAAAAACGAACGCTAATAGTTCACACGCTAAATATTGTTTTGTTAAAGACATTCTAATTAAAAAGTATAGAATACCTTTAATTTTTTATTAATTTCTCTTTCTGAAAATATATTTTTGGCTTAAAATCATATCAATCAACTTATAAATCACTATTTACTTGAACCATATGGTAGATATTTTATTTACTTTTTTATAAATTAGGTCAAACAAAAAAGCGATTATTAAAGAATTGTAAAAAGGAAAATAAGTAAGTAAGTTATTTTGTAGAATATCCATCTTTTTTTTATGCAAAATTACCTTCCCATTTATAAAATTTGGCTAAGTGGCATCCTATTTTTAGGATGGAATGTTTTTGTGGCTTCTGCACAATTGCTACCTCGTCAGCCTACAGTTGTGAACCATATTGATTCTATAGTTCCTAGATTTATTAAATCAAATATTGAAGACCAAATTATCTTTGAACCGACCAGAGAGATGGATGATGTACTTAGGTATGCTAGGTCTACCGTTGACCCCATGAAAAGAAACCTTAGTACCGACCAATTTCTAAGACGCTACTTACCATATTCTCAAACGCGTTTAATGAAAAATGGGGATATTGCTTACCTAGAATTCTACTATCATAAATATTTGACCACCCTTAAAGAATGTTTAGCAATAGCTAATCCACACAACCTAGAATTTATTACTTCTCGTCGAGCATTCTTTAAAAATGCTTCCCTTGAAACTCGAAAAGAAAAACGAAGATATTGGCGAAAATTTGACACTAAAAGAAATGAGTTAATTACCAATTTCTTTAGCTTTAGAGAACATATTATTCCTGCGGTTTCTACAGAGGTAGCTATGATTTTACAAGAAGAACATTTTCCTGAGTTGACTGCTTCAATGAATAAACTTCAAAATTTAGACAAATCTCCCTTAGAAGTTACCATCTATTCTAACCGAATTTTAGCGATTCCTGAAAAGAAAAATGCGACTATAGCTGGTTTATCCATTATTTCTAAATGCGAAGATATTTTTACCTCTGGAAGCCCTGCAGTCAGAAATGCTTACCCGGGTTTAAGAGGTAGTAATAAAGGCTTAGCGGTGCATCTTAGATTATTTGAAGATGGGGTTACTTTATCCCATGAATTGGGCCATTTGTATTATCTGTATTACAAATGGGAAGAATACGTCAGCTACATCCGTAGAAAAGGAAAAGATTACGAACCCGGTGGACATGGTCCTGATGACCCCAGTGGATTGGCAGCTAGGATGACGGAAAATGGGCAAATGCCCTTTTAGATAGTAGTAAGTGGTAAATTTTTGTGGATACTAGCCGATATTTTAGTGTTGCTAAATCATTATGGGGTGAAAGAACAAAAAGTTGTACACTTTATTTTGTCCCACTACTAAGCTGAAATTTGAGATTTTTCTGATGTTACTTCCTTGATTTCATAATTCTTTTAAAAAATACTAGCTTTAGGTTTTGATTTTGAATAAAACCTATATCGATATATGAAAAAGCTATTCTTCCTTTCTTTGCTATTCTGTTTTAGTTATAACAGCCAAGCGCAGACTCAACCACCTTTCACTCCAGCCAATCAACGGATACAAGCTTTTGAACAACGGAAAGCGTTAAAAGATGCTTCCATTGTGAACACCCTTCCTTTTGAAAATGTGGGCCCAACTGTTTTCAGTGGTAGAGTAGTGGACGTCGATGTGTCTCCAACTGACCCCAGTCATTTCTATGTGGCTTATGCCTCTGGAGGTTTATGGAAAACGACCAATAATGGCACCACTTTTACGCCCTTATTTGATAAAGAAGCGGTACTAACCATTGGAGATATCTTGGTAGACTGGGAACGAAATACCATATGGGTCGGTACTGGAGAAAATAATTCAAGTCGGTCTTCTTACGCAGGATTAGGCATGTACAAAAGTACGGATGGCGGTGCAACTTGGGAACACAAAGGATTAGAAGAAAGTCACCACATCGGTAGAATTATCCAGCATCCTACTGAACCGAATATACTATGGGTAGCAGCTTTGGGGCATTTATATTCGCCAAATAAAGAACGAGGTCTTTACAAAACGACGGACGGCGGCAATACTTGGGAACAAACCTTATTTGTTAATGATAATGCTGGAGGTGTTGATTTAGTGATTGACCCGAACGATGCAAATACCTTATATACCGCTATTTGGCACAGAGAAAGAAGGGCATGGAATTTTGTCGAATCTGGTGTTGGTACAGGTATTTATAAAAGTACAGATGGTGGTAATAATTGGACAAAAATGACGACCGCAAAAAGTGGCTTTCCCGATGGAGACGGAGCGGGAAGAATAGGTTTGGCGATTCATGATAATGATGGACAATCTAGAGTTTATGCAGTATTGGATAATTATTTTAGAGAGGAAAAAAAGAAAGAAGATAAAACAGATGACGCCTTGGTAAAAGGGGATTTTAAGGATATGTCAAAGTCCAGTTTTTTAGCTTTACCAAAAGGAAAAGTTGCTAAATTTTTGAAGGCCAATCGTTTTCCCAAAAAATACAATGCTGACAAAGTTATTGCAATGGTCAAGGCTGATAAAATCAAGCCAGTTGCTCTAAAAGAATATTTAGAAGATGCAAATTCTTTATTATTTGATACCCCAGTTATTGGAGCTGAGGTCTATAAAACGGATAATGGTGGAACATCTTGGTCACGGACCCATGAAGCTGAATTAGAGGCGGTCCACTTTACCTACGGTTACTATTTTGGTCAAGTGAGAGTTGCCCCAACTGATGTGGACAAAATCTATATTTTAGGCTTTCAAGTATTGCGGTCAGATGATGCAGGTGCTAATTTCAAAACCATTAATGGAGATAATGTACATGCGGACCACCACGCCCTTTATGTGAATCCTAATCGACCGGGACATTTGATTTTGGGCAATGATGGAGGTATTAATATTAGTTATGATGATGGAGAAAATTGGACAAAATGCAATACACCACCTGTTGGTCAATTTTATGCCGTTGCAGTAGATTTGGCAGAACCTTATAATATTTATGGTGGCCTGCAAGATAATGGCGTCTGGATGGGACCAAGTACGTATAAAGAAAGTACTCGTTGGCATTCTAGTGGCCAATATCCCTATAAGGCGATTATGGGTGGAGATGGGATGCAAGTGGCGGTTGATACCAGAGATAATGAAACGGTTTATACTGGTTTTCAATTTGGTAATTATTTTAGAATAAATACTAAAACAGGAGATAGGAAATATATTACTCCTAAACATGAATTGGGGGACCGGCCTTTAAGATGGAATTGGCAATCACCTATTCAGATTTCAACCCATAATCAAGATATTGTTTACTTCGGTTCTAATAAATTGCACCGTTCTATGAACCAAGGAGAGGAGTTTATGGAAATTTCCGGTGATTTAACCACAGGTGGAAAAAAAGGCGATGTTGCTTTTTCTTCTTTGACTTCTATCCATGAATCTCCACTAAAATTTGGGCTAATTTATGTTGGAACGGATGATGGTTTGATTCATGTGACTAAAAATGGAGGCTATGAATGGGAACAAATTACAGCGGGACTTCCTAAAGATTTATGGGTGACTAGAGTCTGGGCTTCTGCACATGAGGAAGGTACGGTTTATGCAGCTTTAAATGGCTATCGATATGATGACTTTGGTGCTTATGTTTATGTCTCTAAAGATTATGGAACTACCTGGACTTCTATTCGTGCGAACCTACCAGCCGAACCTATTAATACCATAAAGGATGATGCTAAAAATGAAAATTTATTATATGTGGGAACGGATAATGGCTTGTATATTTCTTTAGATAAAGGCCAATCCTATATGCTGATGGATAAAGATTTGCCAGCGGTTGCGGTACATGATGTTGTCGTTCACCCTGAAACGAATGATTTAATTGTGGGTACTCATGGACGTTCGATTTATAAGGCTAATGTGGGGCATATTCAATCCTTAACTACTTCTAGTTTAGGGAAAGATTTAGTTGTTTTTAATACTCCTAAAGTGAAACGAAGCAGCCGTTGGGGTACACGCCGTAGTATGTGGCGAAAGGTAACGGAACCAGCTATTCAAATTCCTTTTTATGTAAAACAAGCAGGAAGTGTAACTATTAATATTCAAACAGAAAATGGAAGTATTTTAAAGTCATTGGCTGCGGACGCAGTTAAAGGAATAAATTATGTCAATTATGATTTAACCATCACAGAAAAAGGTGCGAAAACCTTGGAAACGGCAATGAACGCAAATTTGAAGAAGAAAGCTACTAAAAAAGTGCTCAAGCCAGCAAAAGATAATGGGGCCTTTTATCTAGAGAAAGGTACTTATTCCGTGGAAGTGGTTAGAGGTAGCACTAAAGAAACTACGGATTTAGTTATTGAATAACCAATATAAGCTGTTAATAGTTGTTAAAAACTAAGCATTTTCTTTTTGGCTATTTTTTAAGCTTTCAAAATTCCAAAATAGTATTTAAATTGAGTGTATGAAAAATATCCTGTTTAGACTAACTCTTATTTTTATGTTTGCTTTGCCTCAGATAGGCTTTTCGCAAAATAATGCTGATTTTGAATTATCGTACGAAATCAATGTAACCCATCCGCCATTATCAGTTTCAAAAGCGCGGTTAACTTCAGCGGTTACTTTATCAGACCTAAATAGGAACTATAAACCATCATGGGTAAAAACCTATGAGTCTGTGGAGGTTATTACATTCCATAAAGGGAAATTAAAAAAAGCAGTGGGTAAAAGTGAGATTCTTACTACTGAACAAAAAACGCTGCTAGACCAAGCAGATGTAAATACAAATATTGATATTAAAATATTATACTTTCCAGAAAATAATTTAGTGCAGAATGATTTAAAACAGAATAATTTTTCTTTTAAAGTTGCCCCTGAAAACGAAGCCTCCTTTATGGGTGGCCCTGTAGCCTTAAAAAAATATTTAAAAGAAAATGCGATGCTTAACCTTCCTGAGGGATGCTTTCAAAAAAATGCTCTAACTGCTGTAACATTCTCAGTAAGTAGCAAAGGAGAAATCATCAATACTAAGATTTTCGAGAGTTCAAACGATGAAGATATAGATGCAGTGTTAGTAAAAACTATTGCTAATATGCCTAATTGGAAACCTGCTGAATATGCCAATGGCCTTAAGGTGCAACAAGATTTTGTCTTTACTGTGGGAGATATGAGAAGCTGTGTAGTTAACCTTTTAAATATCCGACCAATTGACTAAGGAACTCTGAAAAAATAGAGTTACCTTTTTTCAAAAGCTTATAAACGTATATTTTTATTAAAATCCCCTAGGGCAGAATAGCCACAAGGGGATTTTAAGTTAGGATTACTAACTCACTCTACTTTTAATATACTTAATTTGTCCATTGTGGTTACTCTCATGTTCAACAACATGGAACCACTTACAGTAGTTATTAGTAGGATAGGACCAGCCCCAATTAGGGTCTATTTTTAGTAACCACTCATCATCTCGCTTAGCCAATTCTTTCAAAGAAAATTCCCTAACTCGGTTTAATTTTTCCAAATAGAAATCAATAGGATTTCCTTTGATAGTCGCTCTGCCTCTATCTCCCAATCCCATGGCTACACTAAATTCTTCGTCATCTTTAGCTGGCCAGTCACCCCAAGCTCTACCATCAAAAGTATTGATTTGATAAAATCGTTCAGTTGCAGCCAAATGCCAAAGCATTCCACCAATTGTGTTTGAATCCTCATCATGGAGATAATCCAATTCTTTTACACTCAAGCCTTTTACAGGCCATAGAATAGTTTCTCGCATCCAATTCATCATAGATACTAAGGTCCCAATTTGAGGAGTATAACCATCTTTTGGCCCTACAAAGTTTAGACTATCATTAATAGGTTGAGGAGGAGTCTGAGCCTTGCAAGAAGCAGAAAGCAACATCATTCCGCTTGAAACAACCGATACCTGAGCTGACTTTCTTAGAAAATTTCTGCGATTAACGTTAGATGATTCTTTTTTCATGTTAATTTATTTTTTGAATTTGAAACAGTCTATTTAAACAATATTATACTATTTTCAGTCCAACCAATTTCCTGCTTGAATCATCTTCAATCCTTCCTTCATCAAATCATTCATATTAGCAACTGGTCGATTAAACAAAGCTACATAAAGTATTTCCTTTTCAGGGATGCTGATATAAAAGGCTCGAAAGCCCCCTTGTGACCCAGTATGGGAATAAATATTTACTCCGTAGGAATTACTTGGGTGCTCTTTTTCTTGGATAAACCAACTTAAACCAATAGTAGGAGGATTTTTAGCATCTTCCCAATTTGTTGGATGAAATATAGACCTAGACTTTTGAATGGTCTTAGCAGAAGCAAATAAATGGTTTTGTATAGCATGTTCATATTTTGCTAAATCTCCAATGGTACACCAAACCCCACCGTTACCAGCAGCAGCAAAAGTAGGTTCTTCTCCATAATCTCTTTCTGTGTATTTTCCACTATTGTTGATGTAAGCATGTGCAACACCTGTTTGCGGATTAGGGCCATTCGTGATTTTACTGCGAGACATACCTGCGGGTTGAAAAATTTGCTCATGAATAAATTGTTGCCAAGGTTGTTGAGCGACTTTTTCAATTATTAAGACTAAACCATTAAAAGCAGGATTGGAATATTGAAACCGTGCACCTGCAGGAAAATTCAATCGGTTTATCTGTAAAATAGGGTCAAAATTTGCTTGGTCTTTTGCTGTTAAGTAAAAATCAGGGTTATTTCGAACATTTCTAGCATCAGGTAAACCAGAAGTATGAGATAATAAATGACGAATGGTGATGCCTTCTGTAATGCTAGGATTTTTAAAATCAAAATATTGATTGATGGGGTCATCTAAGGACAATTTTTGACGTTCTGCTAAAATTAAAATACCATAAGCAACCACCGTTTTGGAGATGGAACCTGTATTAAAAATAGTATTTTTGGTCACCTTTTCATTGGTATCCATATTTGCTAATCCAAAAGATTTTTGCCAAATTATTTTTTTCCCTTTTTGAATTAATACACTTCCACCTGGCTTATCGGCAGCAAAGGTCTGTTCATACTTAGCTATTAATTTATCTAAAGATTGTGCTTGAAGATTTATAGTTAGTATACAACTAAATCCTAGTAAGAAAAGCCATTTGTATATAGACATTTAGTTGAAATTTGAGTGTTTGAAAATTGACGCCTATTCCTACAATGATAACAAATTTTGACTTACTTTACGCTAATAATTCGCAGTGGCCTTAGAATCTGTTTTAGGAATGACCAACATATCGTACCTGGTAAACATTTTATATAAACCATCACTTTGTATATAATTTCCGTAATAAAATTCTTTTATAAAAGGTCGTAGGTCTACTAAAACCCACTCCTCCTTTTTACCTAATGAAACCAATTCTTTGTATCTTTTATTGAAACCATCAGTTGCTTGGGCAGAATCTTTTACGGCGTCACCGTCCTCGTAAAATCTTCGAATTACACCAATAGATAAGCTCTCATTGCCATGATAATTGGCCATTTCAAGTAACATATTACCTACACCATAAGCACCGCTAACTGCCATACTTTTTGATAGATATTTTCGATACATTTTGACAAATAATTTATCCTTTTTAAAATCAAAATTATTCTTTTTTAAATCTTCAGCTAATTTCTTCTTATCCTGTTTAGCACTCCAAATATTTTTTTCATAATACTTTTTGTTCCCATACATCCACCAAAACTCAATACTTTCCTGGATGGCTTTTATGGTTGCTTTATTATCAGCACAAATTGCCATTTTATCTAGAAAACTATTGAAGCATTCAGCGGCTTTAATTTGGGACATTAATTTGAGTACCTCATCGCTGTTATGCGCATTGATAGCTTCATATTGTTGGTCTAAAAAGGCGATTGATTCTTCATATAATTTTTGATAAGTCTGTTTGTTTTTAGGAAGTAAATTGCTATATAAGTCATCTGCTAACATTTTATAGCTAGTCCAAGGTTCTACTCCTACAGATAAAAACGACCATCCACGATTATTTGCATTTTCTATTGATTGGATGGCTTCAACTGACCTTAATTCTAGAATTGGAACAAATATGCTTCCCTTTTTCTCCAATAAATATTTTTGGTTAAGGGCCTTAATATTTTGGCTTGTCAGCTTGGAATTTTTAGCCATTTTATTAATTAATCCACCTGAACCACCACCAGTTTCCATAACCATTTTCTTGTAATTGTTTTGGTCCAATTCGTTTATTAAGGCATTTGTAAACTGATGCTCTAATTTTGAACCTACATCTTCACCTAGCATTGTAATATGTGCGTTGGCGATGGCTTTTGATAATATTTCACCACCTGCTCCATGAAAACCATCGGCTTCAATTGAGAAGGTATGACTAAATTGTTCTAAATCTTGGATGGTAATAGAATCTTGCCCAAAAGCATTTTGAGGAAGGTTAAAAATGAAAGTGCCTAATAGGAGAATGAATATGTTTTTCATGATATAGTTGTTTTCTTCTTTTACAAAATAGGCAGGTGTGCCATCATCCAATGTGGCATACAACCAATTCCTACTATTGAAAAAGGCCATTTATAAATAAAACTGTTGGTTGAAATTTAAACGCTAAGGAACATGTAAAGAATAAGTTGTAACAAAGGTGAGGAATTGTTTTTTCTTTAGTCAAGGCATGAAGAAGCAAAGCTTCTGAACCGCAACGCGGATGGGATGCCAGACATAACCTAAGCTATGGCGTCCCGATAGCTATCGGAATTTTAATGCCGAATAAAGGATGAAAATGCGCAGCATTTGAACCGCAAAGCGGATGGGCTGCTAAACCTCAAACTGTTATAAGTTATTTTTTTCACGTTCCTAAAATATTTGAAAAGGAATCACTATTGATACAATGATAGTACCTTTTGTCCTACTTTAACTTTATTTCAACAGGCAAACGGTTCAGGATTATAATACTGGACTTATTTTTTTATGGCTATACCCCATTTTTTTAAGTTTTCGGTGTTTTCTTCTATTCCGACTCTCGACCCCGCATCCTTAGCAATTTCTAAAGATTTTTTAGCAGACTGAATAGCACCTTTTCTATCCCCTAACTTATCAAGAATCATAGATTGCCATAAGTAATCTCTATAATCAGGAATAGCTCGAATCAAAATAGCTTTTGCCATCCAATCTTTTGCTTTATTTAAATCTAAATTATTGTTTAAATAATAATATGCTGCTGCGTGGAAATCACTCGCATTTTTTGCTAATTCTTTGTGAATAAGCCCAGTCATAATGTCATCAGTTGGAATCGAAATCGGAATGGCGACGTAGGTGTTTTCCCAAGCTAATCCCAAATTAACGCTATTTTTTGTCAGGTCATCTATAGTAAGCGTAAGTGATTCAAAAGTTCTGTTTAAGGACAAAGAAGGCACTTTAATATGTGCGGCTATCTTACTTTCTTCTAAACTATCAGGTGCTCCCCAGAGGCTTAAATCTTTGTAAAAATATATATCCCAATCTGTTGTCGTTGGTATAGTAAGTAAAGTGTAGGTGTCGGGAGCTAAGGCAGTTTTTCCAATATATACGGTATCACTAAAGGTAATTTTGGTACTTCGATTTGCTCCCGTTCTCCACAATTCATCATAAGGTACTAAGTCGCCAAAAATTACTCTTCCTTTTATTGATGGCCTAGAAGCTTCAATAGTAATGTCTGTGAAACCGACTTTTGCGGT
The DNA here is from genome assembly GCA_937974625.1 of uncultured Saprospiraceae bacterium. GTDB lineage: Bacteria > Bacteroidota > Bacteroidia > Chitinophagales > Saprospiraceae > JAFMDF01. The sequence continues at coordinate 645 of CALJVJ010000107.1, read as the reverse complement.
TGTTTTTTGTAAGGGACTAGCTCTAAGATATCCAACTTGACCATTGACCGTTTGAAGATAGCTGAAAATCGCTAGTAGTAGTAATAATTTTTTCATAATAATAGTTTTGTTGAAATATTTGATACTCGACAAAACTATTGCAATTCCCTGCTAAAACCTTAAAAGAAAGGGTGTATTTACTATTGAAAAAGGGTCTAGTTCCCCCCATTTTTAATCTGAATTATCCGTCCATTTGACTCATCTGTTAAAATATATAGTTGACCATCGGGACTTTGGACAGCCTTTCTAGTTCTATCCCTTTCATCCACAAATAACTCTTCCACACTTTTGATTACATCGTCTTCTATGACCAAGCGCCAAAAATTACCTCTTGATAAACCTGGAATGATTAGATTGTTTTTCCATGCTGGAAATTCTGTACCTGTGTAAAAAGTCAAACCTGTAGGCGCAATTGTTTTGAACCACGACCAAAGTGGTACCGTGAATTCTCTATCCATTTTAGGCGGTTCGTATCCTCCTCTATACCTTCCAGTGCTGATAATCGGCCAACCATAATTAGCACCACTTTCTAATAAATTTAATTCGTCTCCTTGAATCGTTCCATGTTCGGAAAACCAGATATTTCCATTCCTTGGGTCTACCGTT
>CALJVJ010000106.1 GCA_937974625.1 uncultured Saprospiraceae bacterium | reverse complement strand
AATAAGTCATAGAAAAAAGCTTCATGAACTTGAAGTTCTCTAAACATTTTGGAAAAAAGTCGATTGATTGTCTTAAAAATACCTTTTCGTCGATTTGTTTGGTCCAATTGAAAAATGATTATTATTTTCGTCGAATTAGATTAATATGCCGTCTCCCTGAGACAAAACATCGGAAGATTAAAACAAACCATCAATGAAGTACTTTTTTACCCTCACGTTTTTAATAGTCACCCTTTGTTTGACCGCTCAAGATAACTTTTGGTCAACCATTAATGAAACTGAAATTGCTCTCCCTAGAAATAGTGAAAAAACTTGGCTGCCAAGCGAATATCATGCAGTTAGTCTTGAACTTCCTGCTTTACAGCGTGCTATAGCTAATACCGCACTAGAATTTACCCAGCAAAAAGGCACAATTATTTCGCTTCCGATGCCTGATGGCAGATTAGAAAATTTTGAAATTTGGGAATCTCCTATTATGGAATCTGGCTTAGCTAGTCGATACCCTTCCATGAAAACCTTTAAAGGGAAGTCAATTGATAATCCGACACTGGTCACTAGACTTGGCGTAACTAAATTGGGCTTTCATGCGATGATTCAATCTCCCGAAGGGGCAATTTTTATAGACCCTTTGGCGACCAATCAAACTAAATATTACACTTCTTCTTTTGCTAAGCATGGAACGGTTAGCAAAGAAATTGAAAACGTTCAATTGAGTTGTGGGAGCCAAACTCCGGATATGGTCGATGGATTCAAAAATGAATCGGCTAGCAAAAGTAGAAACCAAAATGTCCCTGTTGATTTATTCATTTATCGAGCAGCCATTGCTTGTACAGGGGAATACGCAGCCTACCATAATGCCACTTCTAAAAGTGATATTGTTGCAAGATATACCGCTATTATCAATCGAGCCAATATGATTTTTGAAACAGACATAGCGGTCAGAATGGTGTTAATTGATGAAACAGAAGACCTCATTTTTTTAGATGCAGCAACCGACCCTTATACCGATGGCAACAATTTGGTTTCTGCTTTTAGTCAGAATGCCATGGTCATTGAAAATAGGGTTAGCAGAGATAAATTTGAAATCGGACATGTTTTTATCGCTAACTGTTCTACTGGTGGTGGTGCGGTTGGTCTAGCTGCTTTTGGCAGTGCTTGTGAAGCTAATAGGTCCGCTGGAAGTTCTTGCCAATTTTATAACGACAGTCGATTTGCTATTGAGTTGGTTTGTCACGAAATGGGCCACCAATTGGCAGCTAGTCACTCTTGGGGTAATTGCCCGGGTAGTGAACAACAAATCTCTACAGGAACGGCTTTTGAACCAGGTAGTGGTAGTACGATTATGTCCTATTCAGGAGCTTGTGGTAGCGATAATAATGTACAAAATGTAGCGGACGATTATTTTCATAGTGGAAATGTGGAGCAAATGATTACGGAGAAATTAAGAGAAACTAGTTGTTCCAATGTCATCACGACTAGTAACAATCATCCTGTCATTACTTCGACTTATACAGATGGCTTTTTTATCCCGATTAGTACACCGTTTGAATTAAAAGGGGAAGCCACAGATGAAGATGGAGATGCTTTGACTTACTGTTGGGAGCAAATTAATACTGGGCCTGCTGTTCCTTTAGGAAATCCAGTTAGAACGGCACCTACCTTTAGGTCTTTTTCGCCTACGACTTCTCCCAATCGGTCTTTTCCTCGGTCTGTTGATTTATTAAATAATCGAAGTACTGACTACGAAGTGTTGCCTACTTATACTCGAAATTTAAAATTCCGCTTGATGGTTAGAGATAATAATGCAGAAGCTGGCGGTGTCGATTGGCAAGATGTTTCTTTTGAAGCTACCGAAGACGCTGGCCCGTTTTTAGTCACTTTCCCCAACCAAGTTTCGGATGTCTTGAATGCGGGTAGTTTAGCTGAAATTACTTGGGATGTGGCAGGAACAGACGGTACAAGAGTCAATTGCCAAAAGGTCAATATTCTATTGTCTACCGATAGAGGGGCTACCTATCCCCATGTTTTAGTTGAAAACACAGATAATGATGGTAGCCAATCGGTTACGATTCCTGATGTTTTATCAGATAGAGCTAGGATAAAAGTCGAAGCAGCGGATAATATTTTCTTTGATATTTCCAATAGAGATATTTCTATTATTTCGCCTACTAGTGAAGGCTTTTCTTTTGCTACGTCTATTCAAACCCAACAGGTTTGTTTGCCTGCAACAGTCAATATTGATTTGTCTACTTTCTCGTTGTTGGGATTTGATAGGCCTATTTCGTTTGTTGGGCCGACTTCCGCGACCAATGCTTTTAGCACATCGTTTAGTAATGAGGCCGTTAATCCTGGAATGAGCAATCAATTTTCGATTACCTTCCCTGCGGATTACCCCGGTGGAGAATTTGCTTTTGATATCAAAGGCATAGCCGAAGGTTTAGATACCGTAAGTCGAAGTATTATTTTGGATTTGGTACCCAATGAGTTTACGGATTTGGCTTTGACGGAACCGAGCAATAATACTTCTGGTGTTGGCTTACCTTTTTTCCAATGGACAGGGGACGAAGATGCGGATTTATACGAAATTGATATAGCGACCAATCCTGCCTTTGGAGAATTTACTGTTGACTCAGGAACGAATCTAATTGGCACCAATTACACCCCATCTTTTACCTTAGACCAGAGTACTATTTACTATTGGAGAGTTAGACCAATTAATGATTGTGGCGTTGGTGCAAATTCTGAAATCTTTGCTTTCCAAACCCAAAACTTAAGCTGTACGAGTGAAAGTGCTTCGGAAGTACCCATTAATATTTCTTCTCTAGGCACACCGACGATAGAATCGAAAATGACGGTGACCCAAAATTTTGAAATAAATGATTTAAATATTCCATTTTTAAAAGGCTCTCACGATTGGGTGAGTCATATTCGGACTACTTTAATCAGTCCAGCTGGTACGGAAGTGATTTTATTTGTTGGAAAATGTCCGGGGTCCGTTCCATTTAGTTTAGGGTTTGATGATGAATCTCCGAATGAAATACCTTGTCCACCTATAGGAGGAGAATTGCATCAACCTGCTCAGCCTTTAGCTGCGTTTGATGGAGAAACTACTTTTGGAGAATGGACGATGCGCATTGAAGTTATCGACGGTTTTGGCGAAGGAGGTTCTTTAGACGAATGGAGTTTAGAGTTTTGTGGAAATATAGCAGTAGATGCCCCCCAATTGGTCACCAACGAAGTCCTACCTGTTAAACCTAAAAGCGGTCGATTGATTAATGCTGATTTCTTATTAACGACAGATGGCAATAATGGTGCAACGGACTTAGTCTATACTCTAGTCAAGACACCAACTATCGGTACGTTGCTTTTTGATAAAGACCCCGTAAGCGCAGGTGCTCAATTTACCCAAGCGGATTTAAATAATGGTGCTTTTAAATATCGGCATGATACTGATGCTACCGAAGGAAGCGACCAATTTACGTTTACCGTTTCAGATGGGGAAGGTGGTTGGATTGGCATTACACCTTTTGAAATTATTTTAGATGAAAGTGCGACCACCGTTGGAATTGAGACGGTCTTGGCAGAGAGCTTAGTTACGGTATATCCAAACCCAGCTAAAGATTTGGTGCAATTGGATTTAACCGACCTTGCGACTAAGAATGCATGGATACATGTTTTTAATGTACAAGGAAAGCTCGTTTATCAACAAAATGTGGATAACCCTACGGTTACCAACATAGTTACTAACAATTTTGAGGATGGGCTTTACTTTTTGAAAGTGGAAATGGAGGAAGGAGTGGTGACTAAGAAGTTGATTATTCAGCGGTAGTGGTTTAACGTAATACTAAGAAAGGAGTAGGCAATCGAATTGGCTGTCGATTTCAAAATAGAAAAACGGTGATTAGGATTATTCCTAGTCACCGTTTTTTGTTATAATTTCTATTCCTCCCTTTTGCCAATGGTATAAAAAAATAGAGCTAGTCATTTTTACAAATGACTAGCTCCAACAAATTATAATCCCATGAACATATCCAAAAATAATTCTTTATATCAAAAGGATGAATTTGGAGAAAAAGAGCAAGCCAACTGAGTGGCTTGCCGATTACAACAAATTATAATCCCATGAACATTTCAATTAGTGTGCAAGACTTTCTCTTTCTACGCTACATCCATCCTTGCCTGATAAAAACGCTTTCAGATATTTAATTATTATCTGTAATTAAAATATCTTTTTTCCAACTCCACTTTTGCTACTTTTTATCAAATTTTGAGTGACGCTTTTGTCTACTCTATATATTGTATTTAAAAAAATTCTTTTCAGTATTTTAGAATTTCCTGCCACTTGTTTCAATCAAAAGTATGAATTTTAACAAGGCATTCTAAATCCCACTAAAGAGTGCCTTGTTAAATTCAAATCCCATTTTAACTACCGAAGTAGGTAGTGAACATATCCTAAAATTATTAGCTAATCTTTTATTAGCTTTTTGCGATAAAAACTTATCACACTACAAATATGCACACCTATCAAGGTTATTCAAAAAACAAAATAGGCTTATTGTGATAAAAATATTTATGTGCAAAAATAAATAAAATATTATAATTAACTAATAATCAAGACTTTATTTTTAATAAAAAAATAATAATGTGAAAATAATTTATTTTTTAACCGCTTTTTTAAGTACTTTTTTTTTATTTTTTTTCAAAAAAACTTGTTTTTTCCCTTTAAAACACCAGTTTTTTTAACAAAAAAGCCCTTATCAAAATGATAAGGGCTTTTTATTCTAATACTAAGAATTATTATTTTTTAGATATGGTTATCTAAAAATTATTGCTTGTTGGTATTTAACTTACTGCATTTCCGATAATCGTTCCATCTTGTACAATGGCACCCTTTTTCAAAATAATAATACCATCTCTAATACAATAAACGGGGGTTTCTGTATCCGCTAAATTCGCTCCTCCTTTGATGGTTACCTTATTGCCAATTGAACAATTTTTATCTATAATGGCATTTTCTATATAGCAATTTTTCCCTATTCCCATATGTGGGCGTTTTCCTTCTTTTTTTATAGCCTCTATTTCTTCTAGCGATTCATAAAAGTCAATTCCCATCAAAATAGCTCTCTTAATCACGGTTCCTTCCTCTACCCTACTCCGAATCCCAATAACCGCTTGCTCTATTCTGGCATCATGGATAATGGACCCGCCTGTGAAAATCACATTATCAAAATAGGTTTTTCTCATTTTTGATGGTGGTAGAATTCTCGCTCGCGTATATACTTTTTCGGTATTGCTAAATAAATTAAACGATGGTATGTTTTCCGTCAATTCTAAATTTGCCTCCATAAAAGAAGCTATCGTTCCAATATCTGTCCAATATCCGCCAAACGCATAGGACGCTACCTTATAACTAGAATTAATCGCACTAGGAATAATCTCTTTTCCAAAATCATTTGCATCAGGATAATCCGCAAACATCTTTAATAATACTTCTTTATTGAAAAGATAAATGCCCATTGAGGCTAAATAAGGTTTATTCTGCTTTTGGTATTCTGCTGCTACAGGCGAAGTCCATTTTGGTAATAAATCAGCACTCGGCTTTTCTATAAACTTCTTAATCATTCCCCCTTTATTTACCTTCATAATCCCAAACCCTGGCGCATCCTTCGCATTTACTGGAATCGTAGCAATCGATACGTCTGCTCCTTTTTCTATATGCTCCTCCAATAATAGCTGATAATCCATCTGGTATAATTGGTCTCCAGATAAAATTAATACATGCTCATACTTATGATTGACTAAATGCTTCATTGATTGACGGACTGCATCAGCAGTGCCCTGAAACCAATTCATATTAGAACGGGTCTGTTCTGCTGCTAAAACATCTACAAAACCATTATTAAAATGGTCAAATCCATAGGTGTTTTTGATATGCTTATTAAGGGAGGCAGAGTTGAATTGTGTTAACACATACATTTTCCGAACGCCTGAATTTAAACAATTCGATATCGGAATATCTATCAAGCGGTACTTTCCAGCTAATGGTACGGCTGGTTTAGAACGGTTTTCTGTTAATGGGTAGAGTCGGGTTCCAGCGCCGCCGCCTAAAATTAAGGCAATCATAATCGGTTAGGTTTTAGTTTTACAATGGCAATGTTTGTTTCACAAAGATAAGTATTTTTACCAATACTTAGTGTAAATTTCACACTAAGATTCAAAAATAATACTTCTTCCTCTTTTACAGCTTCTATCGGCTATATGTTCACTTGAAATCAAAAAATTGAGGGTACAATTTTTATTTATTTTGAAAATACATTATTCTAGGTCCTTTTATTTCGCAATAATGAAAAATTAAATTTACTATTTGAATTCTCTAAAGTTCCTTTTCCTTCACCACTAAATAATGTAATTTCGCAGCATCATACTTGTTAAACCTACCATCAATGAAACAGGCAACTGCACTTACTTTATTAAAATCTGGTAAAAACGTTTTTCTCACTGGCTCCGCTGGTGCAGGTAAAACCTACGTCATCAATCAGTATATCCAATACTTAAGGGAGCGGAATGTGCCCGTAGCAGTTACCGCCTCTACCGGTATTGCCGCTACACATATGAATGGTATGACTATCCACGCATGGTCTGGCATCGGTATCAAAGATAAATTATCTAGCGCGGATTTGCGGAATATGAAAGAGAAGAAATACCTGAAAGATAAAATGGAGCAAGCCAAGGTATTGATTATCGATGAAATCTCAATGCTGCACAAAAATCAGTTGGATTTGGTCAATACGGTTTTAAAGTTTTTTAAAGACCCTTTTTTGCCTTTTGGTGGTGTGCAGGTTATTTTTTCAGGAGACTTTTTTCAATTACCTCCTGTTGGGAATCCAAATGAAAAACCGAGAGACAAATTTGCTTTCATGTCCAAAGCTTGGTTGGAAGCCAAATTGGCTATTTGTTACTTGACCGAACAGCATCGACAAGAAGATAATGAATTGAATACCATTTTAAATGAAATAAGGAACGGGCAAGTTTCTGATGCCTCTATCGCACTTTTAGAAAATGCAAGTAAGACCGTTTTAGATACGACAGAAGAACCTCCTAAACTATACAGCCATAATCGGGATGTTAATATGCTAAACATCACTCGATTAAGAGAATTAGATGGCAGGAGTAAAATTTTTCAAGCCACCACCAAAGGCAATCCTAAATTATTAGAAACCTTAAAAAAATCAGTTCGTGCAGATGAAAATTTAGAGTTAAAGATTGGTGCTAAGGTGATGTTTGTCAAAAACAATTATGAAGTAGGCTATATCAATGGTACTTTAGGAGAAGTAATCGATTATTCGGAAGAAGAAAAATTACCTGTTGTCCAATTATCGGATGGTAAAAAAATGACCGTGGTACAAGATATTTGGGCTATCGAAGATGACAAGGGCAAGGCTTTGGCTTCCTTTTCTCAACTTCCATTGCGTTTGGCTTGGGCCATTACGGTACATAAGAGTCAAGGAATGACTTTGGAATCCGCCGAAATAGATTTGAGCAAAAGCTTTGAAAAAGGGCAGGGCTATGTCGCCTTATCTCGTTTAAAAAGCCTAAAAGGACTTAAATTAATGGGTTTTAATACGACAGCGTTGGCAGTAGATAGCTTGGCTTTTAAGGCCGATAAACGGTTTCAAGAATTATCCACCGAGGAAGAACAAGGCTTTAATCAATTGGCTTTGGACAAAAAGGCAATTGCCTTTCTCAAACATTGTGATGGCTTAACAGACCCTAATGATATTAAACGCTTTAAGAATAAAAAGAAAGAAAAGAAATCTAAACTGCCCAAACAATCTACTTATACCATTACCAAAGATTATATTCTTCAAAATATGACTATTGAAGAAATCGCAGAGGAAAGAGGCTTATCAGAAGGAACCGTAATGGGACATTTTGAAAAAATAAAATCACTTTACCCAGAAGTAGATATTTCTAAATATAAACCTGAAGCTGCCTTGTTTCGAAAGGTTCAAATCGCACACAAACAAATTTTAGTCAAAAAAGACCCTGAACAGGTTAGAGAAGATGGCTCCGTTAGTTTGAAAGCGATGTTTGAAGCTATGAATCAAGAAGTGTCTTATGCGGAAATTAAATTGGCAATGGTTTTTATTTAAAACTGTTAGCACTGCTATTGGCATCTGTCGGTTCTGTTCTAAAGCCTTCAAACTTTGCAATTAGTCTGCTCAATGATATTGCGAATCTTTATACCCAACTAGCTAATAAATAAATTATCCCACTGATTCCTAATAACATCAACCCTATCAAAGTAAGCGCCACTCGAATTTTTCTTTGTTGACCAATTCGTTCCATTTTTAATGCTTGTTGGCTTTCTTTTTCAACATCTTTCACCCGTCTTTTCTTAACCTTAGGAACTTTCCTTTCTATATTTCTAAAAGAACGTTTTCTAAGTATTTTACGATTGGCGGCAACGCTTTCTGCTGCATATCCTTCCATAATTATTTGGTTTTAAATGAGTTAGTGAAATTTTCAATAGATATATTTAATACCTTATAAATTAATACAACTACTCCTGATTTTCTGCTATTTCCGATAAAACCAAGCAGATTTTCGATGACCATACACTTTTTCATTTGTACTGATTATCTTTGTGCCAAACTATACAGATATATGAAGCAGACAACCATCCAACCTGAATTATTCCAGTTTTTAAATGAATTATCAGCTAATAATAACCGTGATTGGTTCGCTGAACACAAACCTCGATTTCAAGAATTAGACAAAGCTGTCAAAGCTTTTGGGAAGGCACTAGAGGAAGAAATGTTGAAGCATGATATGGTGGAACCTGTCAAAATTTATCGGATTTATAGAGATGTTCGTTTTTCTAAAAATAAATTGCCTTATAAGACCAATCGTGGTGGAGGTTTTGCTCGTGCTACTGCTTTGAGGCGTGGCAGTTACTTTTTCAATTTAGAACCAGGAAACTCTTTTGTAGCAGGTGGTTTTTGGGGACCCAATAAAGAAGATTTAAAAAGAGTTAGAGTAGAAATTTCGGCAGATGCGCAATCATTGCGAGACATTATTGCTCAACCTATTTTTAAAGAAACTTTTGGAACGTTAGTAGGGCAACAACTCAAAACAGCTCCTAGAGATTTTCCTAAGGACCATCCCGATATTGACCTGCTTCGCTACAAACAATACTTGGTGATTCGAAAATTTACCGATAAAGAGGTACTTGCTAAAGACTTTTTACTAACGCTAAATCAGTCTTTTAAAAATATGCGCCCTTTCCTAGATTATATGTCAGATGTATTGACGACAGATGAGAATGGGATTCCTTTGGTACAGTAGGCAAGTGGCAACATAAGACAAAAAAGCCTGATAGTATTTAAAAACTATCAGGCTTTTTTATTTGTACGGTTTACCGCATACTCCTACTCTGGCTCAAATCCTAAGATGATATTAAAGTTACCTGATTTCCAGAATCCATCAGTTCTAGCAATTGGGTTATCAAATCCAAATCCGTAATCAAATCCTAAAGTACCGAACATTGGTAAGAATACCCGGACACCAGCACCAACAGACCGCTTCACATCGAATGGGTTATAATCTCTAACCGTTTCGTAGGCATTACCTGCTTGGGCAAATAATAAGGCGTAAATAGTTGAATTAGGGTTGGTTGATAATGGATACCTCAATTCAAAAGTAAATTTGTTATAGACTGGTGTTCCTGCAGTATTTGTCGTTCCATTAATATCTTCTACTTCATATCCTCTTAAAGAGATGATTTCGTTTCCTGTAAAGGCAAAACTTTGATTCGATAATCCATCCCCCCCTAGCTCAAATCGCTCAAACGGAGAGGTTCCTATCTCATCGTTATAAGTTCCTAAAATACCAATCTTCCCTTGGAATTTGGCTACTAACTTACCAACAATTGTACTATACCATTCTGCATCAATTTTCCACTTATGATATTCTAACCATTTAAATCTTTCTTGTGCAGAAATTTCACTATAATCCTTATTATTCAATAAAGAATACGGTGGTGTTAATTGTACACTCAACTGAATTTTAGAACCACTTGTTGGAAATAACGGGTCACTGATAGAACTTCTGGCAATCGTTTGATTGATAGATAGGTTTTTGAATGAACCGTTATCTAAGAAACCACCTTCTGGTAATCGAATAGTTGGTCGGTTGACCAAGTCAATTGTTGATAAACTAATCGTCGTACTAGAAATAAAGTTATCATCTGGCCACTTCAATCTTGTTCCTAAACTTACCGCTCCTCTTAGGATGGATAATTGATTATAATTTGGACTTTCTTTATTTGCTCCATTAGATAATAAGGTGAAAGAACCTGCAACCGTTAAGGCATTTGGCTTTTTCCCTCCTAACCAAGGCTCGGTGAAGGAAGCATTATAAGACTGATAGAAATTACCATTGGTCTGTGCTCTCAATGATAAACGTTGTCCATCTCCTTGTGGCAGTGGATGCCATGCACTCTTATTAAATATATTTCTTAAAGAGAAATTATTGAAGGTCACCCCTAAAGTACCAATTACTCTAGCTTGGAAACCACCCCACCCTGCTGATAATTCTAATTGGTCAGATGGCTTTTCTTCTACCGTGTATTCAATATCTACCGTTCCTCTTTGTGGATTTACAGGTGTATTGATACCTAACGTTTCAGGGTTAAAATATCCTAAATTGATAATCTCCCGCTGAGAACGAATGATATTGGACCGACTAAATTTCTGACCTGGTAAGGTTCTCAATTCTCGACGAATTACATGCTCATGGGTTCTGTCATTTCCTTGGATGGTAACTCTATCAATCGTTGCCTGTGGGCCTTCAAAGATTCTGAACTCTACATCAATGGTATCTTCTCTTACAGCTATTTCTACTGGTTCGATATTAAAAAATAAATAACCATTATCCATGTATAAGGTACTAACATCTAATCCCCCTTGGTCAAACTGTAGTTTAGTTTCTAGCTTCTTTTGGTCATAGACATCTCCTTTTAAAATGGCTAAAACTTTAGCTAAAGTGGCATCATCATAAATAGAATTTCCTTTCCAAGTCATGTTTCCAAAGAAATATCGATTCCCTTCGTCGATGGCCAAATGTATCATCATTTCGCCATCATCATTTCGCCAAATACTATCTTTTACAATTTTAGCATCTCTAAACCCAAGCTCATTATAATAAGCAATCATCAATTTCTTGTCCGCTTCGTAATCTTTCTTGACCAATTTCGAGGAAGCAAAGATTTTACGCTTTACTTTTGTTTCTTCAAATTGCTTGATTAATTTTTTTGCTTTTACATTCTTATTACCTGATACGGTAATATCTTTAATCTTTACTTTATCCTTCTTCTTAATATTAAATTCTAATTGGACAGAATTGACTCGACCAGTATCCAATTTTTCTTTAGATAATACCTCTACATCAAAATACCCTTTGCCTTTATAGTAATCTTTAAGGCCTTCTTCTGCATTCTTTTTAGTCGACTCCGTTACGATTCCTCCTTTGGTTAGAAATTGGTTGACTACATCATTCAAATCAGAATGTCTAGATTTTTTTGCTCCGATATAGGAATAAGTGGTCAGTCTTGGTCTTTCTTGCACCGCGATTTCTAAAAAGATAATCTCCCCAATAGCTTTTGTTGCATATATCCGAACATCCGTAAACAACTTCAGTTTCCATAAGGATTTAATACCAGCACTAATTCCTGGGCCAGGAATACGCATTTTATTCCCCACCTTTAATCCTGCTATGGACTTTAAGGCAACGGCATCACTGTAATTATTTCCTTTGACCGTGACTCCTCCAATTTCATAATCCACTGGGTTTGCATAATCTATAGTTGGAATACTGTCTGTCACTTGCGCGGGTATACTATCAATCACTTGAGCCGTAATCGGATTTAAACCGAAGAAAGAAAGTATAAATAGTAAAATGTAGTTTTGTCTTTTCATGAACGTTCTAGCACTAATGAATGGTAAATGATAAGTAATTGAAAATAAGTGGTCCACTTATTTTTTCAACTTCTAAATGAAAATGGTGCAATTTCAAGTAATAAAGTTGCCTCAAAAATGAAACATTTTCATTTCCAATTCGCAAAGGTCGTAAATTTTAGTAATTGAACGAATAGATTGGACAATTCGTGGGTAATAAAGTGTATTCTTAACACTATTTAACATGAAAAAGTCTAGCGAGTACCCGAAACCGTCTTTTGTTTTACACCAATTGCTCACTAATCATCCCAAAACGGCGTTCTTTGTTTTGATAATTAAGGATACATTCGTGTAAATGTCTTTTGGTGAAATCAGGCCAGAGGGTAGGTATAAATTGAAATTCTGCGTAAGATAGTTCCCACAATAAAAAATTACTTAATCGAGTTTCTCCACTTGTACGAATCATTAAATCTGGGTCAGGAAATTTGGCAGTGCTTAAGGCAGACTTATAAGTATTTTCTGTAATGTCTTCAAGGCTAAGTTCTTGATTCTTAACGCGTTGAGCGATAATTTTAGTTGCATTTAAAATATCCCATCGACCACTGTAGTTTAAGGCAAGGACTAAATCCATCCTTGTGTTATTTTTTGTACTTTCTATGCCTTCCAAAAGCGCTTTTCTAGTACTATTGGGCAGTTTTGATAGGTCCCCAATCGCATTTAATCTGATATTGTTCTTATTTAATGTTTTTACTTCTCTAGCAATCGTATCTACCAATAAGCGCATCAAGGTCTTTACTTCAAAAGATGGTCTATTCCAGTTTTCGGTAGAAAAAGCGTACAAAGTCAAGTATTTAACCCCTAATTCTGCTGCCGCTTCTGTTATTTCTCTTACTGCTTTCACCCCATTTTTGTGCCCAAATACTCTAGGCTGATTCTTGCCCTTTGCCCATCGACCATTACCATCCATAATGACTGCAATGTGTTCTGGTAATTTGGCTATATTGATTTGTGATTTTAAATCTTCCATTTTTGCACCGACATTTTTTGTTTACAAAGTCTCATGAGTACCTAGAAACTATTTACACAAAGTTAAAAAAGAGTTGGGAGTGTTGTCCTACTATTACGACATATTCTATTTTTTTGTTAGATAAACTTTGCTTTTTCTTACAAATCGTCTAAGGGTACATCTTTTTTGCTTTGTCTTACACCAAGTTGCGCTTGAATATTTGATTTTATAGCTGCCTACAACTAGATAGCTATTTATGCTCCTAGTTTTAAAACAAATGTGACCTAGGTGTCTTTAACTATATGGTTATAAAAAATCACCATCTCTGTCCTCCTTAAAATTTCATTATATAATGTAAAAACTTATATTCTGTCGATAAATTAGATACCTTAGTCGGTATTCTCATTTTTTGACACTCCTTATTCGTTCTACATTTGAAACCTGAAAAATTTACTTTTATTGTTTTTATAAATTCTGCATCACCCCTTATTAACTATTTTAACTAAACGTTTATGTTTGCAACCCGACTATTGACCATCTTTTTCGCTCTGATTAGTACCGCTCTTTTTGCTGGTGGTATCAGCGGAACCATCAAAGACACGAATGGAGATATTATTCCTTTTGCTACTATTTATGTTAAAGAATTAGGTACTGGAACAACCTCCAATATAGAGGGCAATTATGTGTATCGACTCTCTGCTGGCACCTACAACATCACCTTCCAAAGCATTGGTTATGAGACGGTTGTTAAAAGAATAAAAGTGGAAAACGGATTTGTCAAAACAGATATTATCTTAAAAGAACAAACTTATGAATTGGCTCAAGTGGAAGTAACTTCAGGTGGACGAGACCCTGCTTACACTATCATGCGAAAGGCTATTGCTAAAGCTAAATATCACACCAACCAACTCAATAGTTACCAAACTCAAGTCTACATCAAAGGGTCCGGTAGATTGATTGACTCGCCTTTCTTCTTGAGAAAAGTCATCGCAAAGGAAGGAATAGATTCTTCATTTGCTTTTACGAGTGAATCTGTCAATCAAGTGACCTACACACGCCCCAATACCTATAAAGAAAAAGTGATTTCTGTCTATACACAAGGAGATACGGATAATACTAATATAGACCCCAATAGCTTTATCAATGCTAGTTTTTATGAACCTGACATCGGTGGTGTCATTTCTCCTTTGTCACCAAAAGCTTTTGCCTATTATAAATTTGTGTATGAAGGCTTTTTTGTCGACAGAGGTTACGAGATTGACAAAATTCGAGTGATTCCTCGGAGTAAAGGTGATAATGTATTTTCGGGAACCATCAATTTGGTAGACGGTGAATGGGCGATTCATAGTTTAGATGTAAAAACCTATAAATCGGGAATGGAGATTAATGCAAAACAAGTATATGCTCCGATTGAAGATAAAGCTTGGCTACCTATTAGTCTACAATTCAAAATTAATGGCAAATATTTTGGGTTCAAATTTGAAATCAATTACCTCGCCTCTCTTTCTGATTATAAAATTGAATTAAATCCTGATTTGGAATATGAGGTAGAAGTAATTGACGAAGTGGTAGAACAAGCATTAGCCAAACAAATTGAAGAAAGCCGAAATGCTAAAGTCGAAAACATAGAAGGTAGACTTTCTCAAGGTAAAGAAATTACTCGAAAAGAATTGAAAAAAATGCTCAAAGAATATGAAAAAGAAGAGCAAAAAGAACAAGCAGCGCCCGAAGTAGTAGAAAATTATGAATTGGAAATTGACTCCATGGCAGCCAAGCGTGATTCGCTCTATTGGGAAAAAATCCGCCCTGTTCCTTTGACTAAATTAGAGTCTAGAGGGTACGCGGTTATAGATAGTATGGAAGTCGTAGAAGAAGAAAAAGCTAAAAAAGATTCTTTGGGGATTAGAAAAAATAAGAAAAAAGCTGGTTTTGGATTAGGAGACTTACTATTTGGAGGTTCTTATGGCAAACCAGGTAAGGGACGTTTTTTTATCAAACCTGCGGTTAACACCCTCCAATTTAATACTGTGGAGGGCTATAATTTTCAATATGGTTTAGGCTATCGTAAAGATTATAAAAATAATAATCGATGGTATTTAGAAGGAAAAGGACGTTATGGCTTTTCTCGTAAAAAACTGAATTACTTGTTCAAAACTGGTATGAATTTTAAAAGAAAAAAAGCAACATTTACGAATGCTTCTATCGGGCCCGAAGGGTCTAGCGTGAGTACAGACGGGCATGAGGGCACCACAAAAATTGAACTTAGTGGTGGTAAATATATTTATCAATATAACCTTGACAATCCGATTCATCCTTTGGTCAATACGTTTACAAGTCTGTTCTCGGAAAATAATTTTATGAAATTATACGAAAAGCAGTTTGTCAAATTGGATTTTGCCAAAACCATTAATCAAGCATGGGATATTACTGCAGCAGCAGAATGGTCTGAAAGAAGTACCCTCAATAATAATTCGAGTCATGTCTATTTCGATAAGGATAGTAAAAGTTATACGCCTAATATTCCATTCAATTTTGAGACCTCTGCAGATTTCGCAACACATCAAGCAACAATTTTATCGGTAGGCATAAACGGAAAACCTTGGCAAAAATACCGTATTCGGAATGGTAAAAAATTAGTCATTGCTGATTCCTCTCCTACCCTTTCGCTCAAAGCTCGTCAAGGAATTTATCACAGCTCTGCTGACGTTGGTAATTTTACGCATGTAGAATTAGGCTTCCAGCATCATTTTAATGTCGGCTATCGAGGCAGTATGGATGTAAAGGTCAATGTAGGAACTTTTGCCAATCAAGACCAAATGCTATTCCCTGATTATAAGCACTTTTTAGGTAATCAGACTATTTTCTCTACGACGGACCCAGTTGGTAGTTTTAGACTTTTGGATTATTATGCCTACAGTACCAATGATACCTATATGAATGCGCATGCGCATTATCAATTTAGAAAATTCCTAGTTTCTCAAATTTTTGAAGTACGAATGTTGGGCATCAAAGAGAATATTTTTGTTAATTATTTAAATACCGATTTTTCTCAAAATTATTTTGAAGTGGGTTATGGTATCGATAATATCGCACGAGTCTTTAGATTGGAATTGGTTAGCTCTTTTCAAGACGGGAAATATCAAGATTTTGGAGTTAGGATTGGTATTGCTACTAATTTGGATAATTTGTTTGACTAATTTTCGGTACACTATAAGGTATAAAATAAATGAATATCTGTTGGCAATAATCCGTTGGCAAAACTAAACTTTGAGCCAACTGATTGATTGCCAACGGATAAAACGACCTAATAAATAAATTTTAATATATCCTATTTCTAATTGATTATTTAAAACTGACGATTATAATCTTTCTTCATAGACGTTAAACTAATCCCTATGTTGGAACGTAAAATCGAGTATATTTGTAAAAAAAGCTATTTTTGCGCTTCAATTTGGACTATGAAAGAAGAAACGATATTAAAACAAATAGAAAGAGAAATTCGACAATACGTACCTGTTTTGGCTAAAGCAGCAGATGCGGTATTAGACCAAGAAATCTCGAACTACCCTATTTTCATTGTACATCAAGGCGAATTGGAAGTGGGCGTAAATGTTATCGACCCTCAAAAAATGCCAAGTAACTGGACGATAGACCTTTCTATTTTAGAAGAATTTGCTGCCAAGCAAATCATTAAACCTGAAAATATAGCCAATTTTAGGAAAGTTTATAAAGACCCGCAAACAAATCTTTGCTTATTTATTTTAAGCGAAATCGGAGCAAATTTTATTTTTATACCTCGAAAGGATATTCAGGCTAATTGAACGATTGAGTGACTGAAAGATTGAAACAATACAATCTCTCAATTAGCGAAGCACCAAAATCTTACCATTTATATCACACCAGCAAACTTACCAAAGACAAGGCGGCAATAATATACATTACCAAACTTATTTCGGAAAATTTCCCCATCATTATTTTTATAATCGTCCACGATAAAAAGCCGCATGCCAAACCTGTAGCAATGGAGAAACTTAAGGGCATTAGCATAAAAGTTAATATAGCTGGAATCGCTTCCTCATAATCACTCCAAGGAATTTCTGCCGTTTGTCGAATCATCATAAAACCAACCATGATTAAAGCGGGTGCCGTCGCATATGCAGGTACTAAGGCAATTAATGGCGTAAACAGAATGGCTAATAAAAATAACACTCCTGTTACTACCGCCGTCAAACCTGTTTTACCTCCTGCAGCAATCCCTGTTCCTGATTCTATATAACTGGTAGTTGGTGAAGTACCAAATACCCCACTCATTAAAGTGGCAATGGCATCTACCCCTAACATCTTTTTAAAGTTCTTGATTTTTCCGTCCGCTTGGACTAATCCTGCTTCTTTTGTACATGCCATTAAAGTGCCAATCGTATCAAATAAATCGGTATAGAACAAGGCAAAAATGGTCCCGATGAAACCAATTTGTAATGCCCCCATAATATCTAACTGAAAAGCAACCGGGCTTATGTCAAAATTAAACTCCATTCCTTTACTAGGTAATTCTACCAAACCAAACACGAAGCCCAAAATTGTCGCTACAGTAATACCTATCAAAATAGCTGCGTTGATACCCCGTAAAAACAAGGCTATCGTCAGAAATAATCCAAATAAGCCTATTAATACTTCGGGAGTGAAAGCGCCTAAAGTGACCAATTTAGCTGGATGGTCCACGATTAAGCCCATATTCTTTACCCCTATGAATAAGATGAATAGACCTATCCCTACAGAAATTGCGGTTATTAAAGTTTTTGGAATAGCGGCAACTATCTTTTCCCTTGCCCCAAAAATAGACATCACTAAAAATAAAATCCCTGCCCAAAATACCATCCCTAGGGCAGTTTGCCACGGCACACCATCTCCTAAAACTATGGAATAGGCAAAAAAGGCATTCAATCCCATCCCAGGTGCCATAGCAATAGGCACTTTGGGTATCAATCCCATCATAATAGTAGAAAATCCTGCAACTAAACAAGTAATAATCACTAAGGCTGATTGGTCCATGCCTGTTTCGGAAAGCACACTTGGATTAACAATTATAATATAAGCCATTGTCAAGAAAGTAGTAAGGCCACCAATAATTTCTTGTCGAATGGAAGTTTGATGTTGAGATAATGCAAAAAAACGGCTAATCATGTGTTAGTTATAGGTAATAAATGGATAGAATGATTGGAAAGCCGCTAAGATAGGAATTGAAAACAAAGAAAAAAGAAAAGGAAAGAAAGATTTTTAATAAAATTGGAATCCTTTATGGTATCTAGGTTATTATAAGTAGAGAGAGAAGATACTTATAAGGATTCCAAATTTCATTATTGTTTACAAAATGTTACTTTTTTGGTGTTTTTTTTAACACAACCATACTTGAGGATTAAGTAGATTGAAAGTACGTGTTTAGAAAATTTGATATTACAAATGTACCCTATATCAGGTCGGATATTTTTTCAATTAGAAATAAAAAATAGAGTTTCAAAGCGAGGTAACAAAATATCTAATTAACTAACTGTCAGATATTTGTTGAAAATTGTGAGGAAAATTTTTGGAGCAAATAAAAAATTTATCTATTTTTTATATAACAATGCTCTAGTAAGAAAATAAATTTCCTTAGCACTAGAAGATTTTAGAGTAGGTAAGATGCTTAAATAAAACTTCAGAATCCTCCTAGTAGCTACCAATTATAGTTACGTATTTAGAGGAATCTGTGTTTTATCTTTTTGTTTTTTATTGGCGTTTTGTTCCTTTGTAACTGGAAACGAAGTTTACAGATTTACATAATCCAAATCGATAATTCTCATGTCTATGATTTTTAAAGTTTTAAAATTAATTAACACTTCAAAAGTACATGGACAATGGAGTTATATTTTTTCTTTAAAGTTAGAATTATGGAATAGTATACATACTACTATAAATTTATAATTATATAGTAACCAATTCTTTCTTTAAAAGAATAAATAAAGAATATGGAGTGAACTTTATTAGGATAAAATTCCTTATTTGCAAATATATTCATAGCTTTATAGTGTAGAGTATCAAATTATCTAAAAAAATGGACTTCCTTTTTTTGCTATTTCCCTATAAAAGCAGATAGTATTTAATAATATAGTAGCTTTTTTAAATGTTTAATATTGGACTTCCATATTTTCCATTTAAGTATTGTTAATAATATAGATTTGCATCACCCAACATCTCTCTACAAATGCTATTATTAAAAGAAATCATTGCCCTAATTTCTCCTCAGAAATTAAAAAATATAAAATTATTAGGCGGTAAAAACAGTAAGGTAAGACAGTTTTATCAGCGTATTTTTGATGGATCTATTGAAGAAGAAAGATTACTTCCTGAAATTTTGTTTCCAGATGCTTCAAATCAAAAGCAATCTTATGCAGATTTAAAAAGAGCTACTAGAAAATCTTTGATTGATGCTCTTTTTGTGGTTAACTTAGATAAGTATGCTACCAATGACCAAAAAACCTATATAAATTGTGTAAAACATGCTTCAGCAGCCAAGCTTTTAGTCAATCTTGGGATTAGAAAAGGTGCTATAACTTTGGCAAAAAAGACGCTTAAAAAAGCTATTACAAATGAATATACGGAGATAGCTTTATCTTTATCAAGTTTAATACAGCGATATTATACTGTTAATAGCAAAAACAGTAAAAAATATTACAGTTTCACTGAAATTGTAAATCAGCAACTCGAACATCTGAATAAAGAAATAAAACTACATAATTATTTTTCTGAATTAAGTATTAAAAGAGATACCCTAAAAACAGGTAACGATATAGAACAATTCTATGAACAATATTTTACATTTGCTTTGAAAAATATTGAATCTACAAATACACTAAGGTCTCTTTTATATGCCTATAGAATTATAGTAGACTATTATGAATACCATGCTGATTATGAAAACCTAATTAAATATTCAGAAGCAGCTACGAATAGTTTTGACCAAAAGGATTATCCAATTCCGAATGTAGGTTATCTTATATTTTATTCAAAAATTATTCCTTACACTTTTCAATATAAACAATGGCAAAAAGCCGAAGAGCAAATAGATAAATGCCTTACCTTATTACAAAAAAAATCATATAACTACCACGCTATTCTGGTCTACCGGGCAATGCTAGGTTTCCATAGCGACCAATACCAAATCGCCTACGAATCCCTAAAAATGCATCAAAATGCAAAATTAAACTCACCGCTCTTACAAGAGCAGTGGCGAATGATAGAAGCATGGGTCATGCTGTTTGCAGGTTGGGGAAAAATAAAGCTAGATGACGGTAAGGCACCTAATTTCAGGGTATTTACCTTTATTAATAATACCCCACTCTTCTCCAAAGATAAAAGAGGAAATAATGCAGCTATCCAAATTTTAAAATTCTTGTTCTTATTTCAGAAAGAAAGATACAATCAATTATTAGACATGAGCACCCCTTTTAAACTCTACGCTCACCGCTATTTAAAATCAGAAATAACGGCACGTACTAGATTGACAGTCAGAACTTTGTGCGCTATCGCAGATGAAGGTTTTGATAAAAAATTCAGTGTCGAAAAAGCGACGCCTTATCTCAATAAACTAAAAGACCATCCTATTAATTTCTTAGAACAGCGAACTGTGGAAATTGTCCCTTTTGAACTTGTTGCCAAAGAAATCTTTGCTCAACTTTGATTGTATTACGCATTCACCACCATCTCTTTCACCGCTTCAATCCATTTTGGGTGGTCATTCAAACTCGGTACTAAATCTACATGCTCTCCTCCTAACTCTTCGAATTCTTCCATATATTCTGTCGATACTTCAATGGTGGTTTCTAAACAATCGGACACAAAGGCTGGACAAAAAACCAATAGTCGCTTATCTCCTGCTTCAGCTCTCACTTCTAATATGTCCGAAGTATAAGGCTTCACCCATTCTGCTCTTCCCAATCGAGATTGGAAACAGATGGTATATTGGTCTTTCGTTAAATTCATTTTTTCAGCAATGGCATAGGCGGTTTGATGACATTGAGCGGTATAACAGAACTGATTTTTAATCGTCAATGTTTTACAACAATCCTTATCTTGCTGACAATGATTCCCTCTATCCGATTTTACCATTTGTCGTTCTGGTAATCCATGAAAACTAAACAAGATGTGGTCGTAAGATGGAATATCAAATTGTTGGGCATTTTCTATAAACACATCAATCATCGCCTCATTGTCATAAAAAGAATTGATGAAAGTTACTTTTGGAATCACCAATTCCTTAGACAATAACCGCATCACTTCTTGATGCACAGAACCGGTACTCGCGGAAGCATAATGTGGAAATAATGGTAATACCACAATTTCCGAGACATTATTATCTAATAAGCGCTTGAGTCCTGCCTCGATAGATGGTTTTTGATAGCGCATTGCTAGGACTACTTCGTACTCCTCCCCCAAAAGTGGCTGCAAATCTTTTTCTAACTTTTCACCATATACTTTTAATGGAGACCCTTCTGGGGTCCAAAGCATTTTATATAATTTCGAAGAACTTCCTGACCTAAATGGGGCAATAATCCCTCTTACTAATAGATTTCTTTGCAACCAAGGAATGTCAATTACTCTTTCATCCAATAAAAACTGCTTTAGATAACGATACACTGCACCTCTAGAAGGGTCATCAGGTGTACCTAAATTAACTATTAAAACGCCTTTTTTACCAAAATGTGCCATGTACTATATTATGAATGATAAATGATAAATGATAAATGATGAATTCAACCTCACCCACTTACAATCAAGTCTCTTTTCTTTGCTCTCTACGTTCTTTTCTCAAAACTGTAGGGTTTTGAGAAAAATGCAAATGTAGAACAACCTGATGGAACGAAGGTTTATTTTTAGTAAAAAAATTAGTGTCAAAAAAAAATGATATTCTTTTGAAGTAAAGTATATCCTACTATTCCCTCTATTATCCTCTAATTAAATTCCCTATTTTTGCGTTTAAATAAAAATATAACGACAAAAATGACCAAACCTTTAATTTTAATTACCAACGACGACGGATTATTTGCCCCAGGTATCAAAGCTTTGCTAGAAGTAGTAAAAGAAATAGGTACGCCTATTGTTGTTGCTCCCGATTCTCCACAGTCTGGCAAAGGCCATGCTATTTCGATTCATGACCCTTTGCGCTTGAATAAAGTAGATACCTTTGGTGAAGACGTAGAAGCTTATGAATGCTCTGGCACCCCCGTAGATTGTGTTAAATTAGCTAGAAACGTTATTTTAAAAGGCCGAGTGCCTGATTTATGTGTTTCTGGTATCAATCATGGGTCAAATGTAGCCATCAATATCCTATACTCAGGTACCATGTCTGCTGCGATGGAAGCTTCGTTGGAAGGCATTGACTCCATAGGATTCTCCCTTTTAGATTTTACTTTCGAGGCAGATTTTGAGGCAGGAAAGCCATTTGTTAAAGAAATTATTGAATATACTTTGAAAAATGGATTAGGGGAAAGTAAATTATTAAATGTTAATATTCCCAAATTACCTAGAAATGAAATAAAAGGCATCAAAATCTGCCGCCAAGCCAATGCAGGCTGGAAAGAGGATTTTGTGGAGAATACAGACCCTACTGGAAAGCCGTATTTTTGGATGTCTGGCGAATTTGTTAATAATGACAAAGGTAAAGATGCGGATGTTTGGGCATTAGAAAATGGATATATTTCAGTAGTTCCGTGCATGCATGATTTGACCGCCTATCGCGCCATTGCTGGACTTTCAGATTTAGCAAAGGACGTCAGTTAGCTGTAGGCAGTTGGACACCATTTTTGGACCTTTATACCTCTACACTTATATACCTTTTAACAATGTTCAATAAAGATTCTTTAATCCTTGGTATTTTATTAGGCTTAGCCATTCCCTTCGTTGGTTATGCGGTTATCTTAATGTTTTTTGAACAAGTTGGCGCATCTGAATGGCTCAATAGGGAAGCTAGGGACATTACTTTTCGAGCTAGAACGATTGCCGTTTTAGCTATTTGTTTGAATATTATCCCTTTTCGATATTATCAAAAACAGAGATATGAATCGAGTATGCGTGGAGTCGTATTTGCTACACTTATATATGTAGGACTCTGGATGTTTAAATTTTCTGCAAACCTTTTTTAGAAAGGCTGAAAGGCAAAGGGACAGAAAGGCGGAATGGCAAAGGGATTTCCCTGAACCTCTTAACCTTTCCGTCTCTTAACCTTTCCGCCTCTTAGCCTACTTTCCATGAAGTATTACCTTATAGCAGGCGAAGCGTCAGGTGATTTACACGCTTCCAATCTGATGAAAGCCCTTCGACAAGAGGACGGTGGAGCCACTTTTCGCTGTTGGGGTGGTGATTTGATGGATTCTGCTGGTGGTCACCTCGTCAAACACTATAAAGAATTGGCGTTCATGGGATTCTGGGAAGTGGTAAAAAATCTGCGGACCATTTCTAAAAATTTAGACTTTTGTAAAAAAGATATTGCTGCCAATCAGCCAGATGTCTTAATTTTAGTAGATTATTCTGGGTTTAATTTGCGGATTGCTCAATGGGCAAACAGAGAAGGATTGAAAGTGTTTTATTATATCTCTCCACAGGTTTGGGCATCTCGCCAAAGTAGAGTTGAAAAAATAAAGAAATATGTCGATAAATTGTTTGTGATACTACCTTTTGAAAAAGCGTTTTATCAACAATTTGACATGGACGTAGATTTTGTGGGACACCCTTTATTGGACGCAATTGAAACGTTTAAAAAACCAGTCGAAAAACAATTTATTGTAAAAAAACCTATCATTGCCCTCTTACCAGGAAGTCGCCAACAAGAAATAGCAGTCGTTTTAAAAATTATGTTACCGATGGTGCAACATTTTACTAATTATCAGTTTATTATAGCCGTTGCGCCAGCTATTCCGCTTTCGTTTTATGAAGAGATAATTAAAAAATCGGGCATACAGAAAAACGCTGTTTCGCTGGTGCAAGATGATACTTATGCGGTCTTAAATCAGTCAAAAGCAGCCATCGTCACGTCGGGAACAGCAACATTAGAAACCGCCTTATTTGAGGTTCCTCAAGTGGTTTGCTATAAAGGAAACTGGTTGACTTATCAAATTGCCAAACGGATTATCAAAGTCCCTTATATTTCACTCGTGAACCTTATCGCCAACCGCCCACTGGTTAAGGAATTAATCCAAAATGATTTGACCGTAGCTAATTTAAAAAAGGAATTACAACATATTCTATCCGACCAAAAAGCGAAAGCATTACAACTAGCTTACCGCCAAATAAAAAAGCAATTAGGAGATGTTGGTGCCTCTAAAAGAGCCGCTAAATTGATGGTTACTTACCTAAAGGATAACGACTAATTCAACCAATCGACAGTTCAACCTATTATTTCAACAATTCATATTATTTTCAAAGCGAAAAAGCTTATAATCCTGCATCTTTGTGACTCGTGAGTTTTGATATTGTTTAGTTATCGGCATCACCCCCGATAACTAAACTCTTTTGAATTAAAAAATGACAGGTCATTCCTCTTTTCCTGCTAATCACCTATACGGAACCACCCGACTGATTTTTTAAAGAAAACTAGCAAAAAATCTAAATTTCATATAACTATTTTTAAAGGATAAAAAGTCTATTTTATACTTTGAAGTTTGCAAGAAAGCGTAGTTAATGCGATATTGGCTTTGATTTAGGATGAAAATAGCAATACGATGAAAATTTGTAAAAGAAAACAATCTTTGGGTTTTGATGATACTTGGCTATTGATTATTGGTATTCCAATCGTTAGTTTGATTATGCCCTTTATGTTTGTCCAATACAATGGAGCCAATGCCCATCAACCAGAATGGTATCGAATAACTGTATTGATTACTTTTATTCATGCTTGTGTTTATATTTTTATCTTCCGTAAAATTTTTATTTTTGTCAGAACTAAATTTCCTCTTTTTGAGGACGCTGGCAAAAGAATTGGAGTTGAATTGATTTTGGTCGTCTTGACCTTCCTTATTTCAGACCCTCTTTTAGCAAAATTTTGTGTTAGTGCCTTCACCAAAATAGATAGTATCCTACCAGGTGTTTCGATGACTATCTCCACTTTGGTCATGATTGCACTTGTCGTTGCTATTTATGAAAGCATCTATTTCTACCAACAACTAAAAAAATCTATCCAAGAAAAAGAAGAATTACAACGAGAAAACATCCAATCTCAGCTAGAAGGCTTAAAAAGCAAAGTCAATCCTCATTTTTTATTCAATAGTCTAAATACACTTGCTTACCTAATTCCTGAGGATGCAGATAAGTCCGTCAAATTTGTTCAAAAATTATCTAAAGTCTATCGGTATATTTTGGAAATGAGTGATGAAAAATTGATTCCACTACAGAAAGAATTAGACTTTTTAAATGCCTATATTTTTCTTTTAAAAGAACGATTTGAAGAGAATTTACGCGTTGAAATAGATATTCCTAAAACTAGACTTACGGATAAAATCATTCCACTTTCCTTGCAAATTTTATTTGAAAATGCCATTAAGCATAATGTCATCTCTTCTTCCAAACCCCTATTTATCAAAGTATTAATAAATGAAGAGGGTAAATTGATTGTTGAAAATAATCTACAGAAGAAAAATCAAATCAAAGACTCTACTAAATTTGGATTGGAAAATATCAAAACCCGTTACCGATTCTTTTCTAATGAAGCGGTTGATGTGATTGCTACTTCTTCTTCCTTTATTGTTTCCTTGCCTTTGATTCGATTATAAGCAATTCAAATTTTAATTCAGGTTTAAAAATCAAGTTCAAGTTCAATTAGGTTTTCATTAAAACCACTGCTAACTGCTTTTGCTAACTGCCACTCCCTTAAACTCCTGTTAATTCTCCATAAAAACTAGTTTTTCTCCTATACTTTCAAGATTATTGCAGTATTATTTTCATGTTATCTCCCTTACTAAATACCGCACAAAATGACTTTACTTAAAATATTTGCGCTTGTGAGTACCGTTTTATTTGCTACTGCTAACGCTTACTTTCCTCTTGCTACTAGTACCTTAAATTTAAGCATTCAAAATATCGAAAAAGCTACTGGTAATATTATGGTAGCCGTCTTTGAAGGCGAAGAAAATTTCCTTAAAGATGATAAAGCTGTCGCTTCAAAGATAGCATTGGTAGAAAAAACAGGTTCATTAAAAGTAAGTTTTCCTAACTTACCTCACGGAGATTATTCTGTTGCTGTTTATCACGATGTGAATGGTAATCAAAAATTAGATACTAATTTTTTTGGTGTGCCTACAGAACCTTATGGATTCTCTAATAATGCCCGAAGTAAGTGGGGGGCACCTAAATATAATGTTGCTCGCTTCCAATTGAACCAATTAGAACAAAACATGGTTATTGATGTCAAAAAATGGAGTAAGCAGTAGGTGGTGGGCAGATGCAAGCAGTTAGCTATTTTTCGACCTCTAAGCCTCTTTACCTCATAAACCTTATTACCTTATTACCTTACTACCCTGTTAAATGAAAGTTTTAATTATTGAAGATGAAAAACCCGCCGCTAAAAGATTAACCAAAATGGTTAAAACTTGTAGACCTGACTGCGCTATTATTGATGTGTTGGATTCCGTAGAAGGAGCGGTTGAATGGTTAGAAACCTACAAAAAACCTGACCTCATTTTTATGGATGTGGAATTGGCAGATGGTGTAAGTTTTGAAATTTTTGGGCAGACAGAAGTTACCTCTCCTATTATCTTTACTACCGCTTATGACGCCTATGCTTTGCAAGCTTTTAAAGTGAATAGCTTAGATTATTTACTCAAACCTATCGACCCCGAAGAGTTAGAAAAAGCCCTTTGTCAATATGACAAATATGCTCAAAATGACAGTAAAACTATTGATAATAATGCCATTGAACACCTCTTACAAACCTTGGCAAAAAAAGAATATAAGGAAAGATTCCTTGTGAAGATTGGGCAACAATTGACCTATCTAAAAGTTAGTGACATTGCTTATTTTTATTCTGAAGAAGGATTGATTTTTGCTTGTCAACAAAATGGTAAACGACATAATTTGGACTACACCTTAGACCAATTAGTAGAGATAATTAACCCTGATGACTTTTTCAGAATCAACCGTAAAATTATTACCCACTTGTCTTCTATTAAAAAGATTCATACCTATTTTAACAGTCGGCTTAAGTTAGAATTATCGCCAAGTACTGAATTAGAAACCATTGTTAGTCGAGATAGAGTAAGTGATTTTAAAAAATGGTTAGATAAATAAGAAATGAAAAATAAATAAAATTAGCCAATCTACTTGTTCTTTGGTCTTCTAATTTCGTTAAAAATACTCGCCATAGCGATGCTATGTCTGCGTTTTTTGCCTTATTAGAAAACAAAATAACTGCGCATCATGGTCTAACTTATTTAATTTTCATTTCTAAGAAATTCATTAATGTTATCTGTCAAACTAATAAAAGAAGTATTAAAAGAGTTAAAATATTTTCCTCGGCATGCTTATAAAGTGACCTCAGGAAGAATGAAGACTGGCGTCTACCCTCACCAAAAATATACCTATGGACCACACAAAAAACAGTATTTATGTTGGTTTGAATCCCAAAATATAGTACAAGACCATATAATCATTTTTTATCATGGAGGAGGTTGGACTTTTGGCACCCCTGAATTATTTAGTGATAGAGCAAAATTATTTGGCGAATTGGGATATCCTGTCATTATGCCATCTCACCGAAAGTTGCCTTTGCATAGCTATAAGGAAATACGAGAAGATTTAATACTTACTTTAAAAAAGGTCTACGAAATTTTAAAAACTAAAGGCTGTTTGCATAAAAAAATAATCCTGAGTGGTATGTCTTCTGGTGGCAATTTGGCTGGATTACTATTATTAGACCATAGTTTATTAGAAAATACTGGCTTTTCAAAAGACCATTTTGCGGGAGCTCTACTTTGTGGCGCCCCTGTTAATTTAGATGGCATGACCGATTCTTTTGTCTTGGTCAACTATGCTGGCAAACGAACGGATAAATCCTTTAAAGATGCTTCTCCAATGAGCCATTTATCAGGTGAATTGGAAAAACCTATTCTAGTGATTCATGGGACAGAAGATGGTTTGGTAAATTTTGAAAGCACTGCTGAGTTTGTCAAAAAAATATCTCCACTTAATAATGCCTTAACTGATTTCTATATTATTCCAAAAGGTTCTCACTTGAAAGCGGTCAGCTGGGCATATGAAGATAATGAGGTTAGAGCTAAAATAGTTAATTGGCTAGCTAATAATTTTAGGTAAGTAGCTATTTTTCCTGTAGATATTCAAAAACAAGGTGTGCTTTGGCTTTAATAAAGGTAGCTCAGGGACTTTAAAAAATACTTAAGCCTAAAATGATAAAAATAAAGTAATATTGTCCAAATTTTCTTTTGACAAACCTTTCTGTAGATAAAGTCTCTATATCTTGCAGAAGTATCTTATCTCACTTTTTTCATTGGCTATGCAATCAACGTTTATTCCTATTAGGCGGCTGCTTTTATTACCTCTCCTCATTTTTATAATTTCATTGTTTACGAATCAAATACTTGCCAAAGACAAAATGCAACCTCTGTCTCCCATTAAAGATTCTACCTCCATAATCCTCCAATCTATCATAGCTGATAATTCCTTATTTTTCTTGGATACTAAGGATAGTATCGTTATGAATTTTATTGAAGAAAATAAAAAAACAAATTCTTCTCTACAAAAAATAGACCTACTCTACGCTTTAGGTAGAAAATACTTCGACCAATCAAGATACTCAGATGCGCAACATATTTTTCAAGAAATAATCACCAAAGGTGATGAAACAATTCACTGGAAAATCATTGCTGGTTGCCATAATTATTTAAGCTTAATTGCTGCATATAACAAGGTCTATATTGAAGTTTATTATCATAATAAAAAACTGTACGAATTTGGCAATAAGTATTCTCCATTATGGCATGCTATGATGAGTCTTAACCTAGGTACTTTTTATCTTAAGATGGATGATTTAGCCTTAGCGGAAGAAATGTATAAAAAAGGTATTAGTATCTTTCAAAAATTGCCTAAACAAAGTGAGTATGGTTGGTTATTACATCGACTTGGGGAATTACAACGTACCAATGGTGACCTTGTTAAAGCTAAAAAGACATTATTAAAAGCCTTAGATTTCTGGGAACAAACAAATAACCTACGCGGCAAAAGTTTTACATTAGCACAATTAGCTCACCTTTTTATATCGTTAAAACAACCTGATATTGCAAAACAGTTTTTCCTAGAAGGTTTAGCTATTACTGAAAAAAATAACTTTTGGTTGAGCCAAATCTCCATTTTGTTTAATCTTGGGAAATTAAATGGACAGCAAAAAAATCACGAAGTTGCTATCAAATATTTAGAAAAATCTGCGGACTTAAGTATCCAAAAGAATATTTCTTATTACTTTAAAAATAATTACCAACTCCTAGCAGAGAATTATGCGGCTATTGGAAAAAATCAAGCTGCTAATAAAAACTATCAGGATTACTTTAATGAATTGGAAAAATCGGTAAAACTTAATCAAACCACCACTAAGGAATGGGCTAAAAATTTTGATAATTTATATGCTAAAGAAAAGGCTTATAATTTACTAAAAGAAACTGAAATCAATAACCAAGAACGATTGAAATTACAGCAAACTATTATTGCAGGAGCTTTATTAATTATTGCTTTAACATTATGGATAGCTTTTAGTTATTTTCAGACGAACCAACGAAATGCTAAACAGAAAGATAAACTAGAACTACTAAACCAAAAAATACAAGAACAAGCCAATCAACTATCAATCGCTAATAAAAATATTACTACCCAAAAAAATGAACTCCAAATTGAATTGATAAAAAAATTATTAGTCTTAAGCAATCATAGTGAATCTATAAAAGCTATTGAGCACAACTTAGGGCAAATGGATATTACTAAAGAGACCCTTGAAATTAAAAAGTTACTTATCAATACCAAAGATGATTCGCTTTGGAAAGAATTAGATATACAACTCTCCCAATCAAATGCTGACTTTTTTGAAAAACTTTCCAAAAAGCATCCAAATTTAACAAAAGGAGATTTAAGATTATGTGCATTTTTGAAGATGAACTTAAGCACTAAAGAAATTGCCAACCTTACTTTTAAAAACCCAGAAAGTGTAAAAGTAGCGAGGAGTCGGTTGAGAAAAAAATTAGGTCTAACGCACTCTAATACCGTCCTCTCTTCCTTCCTAAATCAAATATAAGCCCTACCACCCAAGAATGAACGAATTAATACTCAAAAAAAATACCGTATAATCAATTGATTTTCAATTACTTAAAATTAAAAATGAAATCATCAGTCACATTCTTAACAATTAAACTTTTTTTTCATCGAACTTTCCTATTTTCGTGGCGTTAATTGGTTGTATTACACCTAGATGACAAAAGGAAAATTAAGTTAGTTTCTTAACCCTTTTTCTAGTCACTAAAATTTCTCAAAAGGTCAAACTCACGAAATTTATTTTAACTTAAGTTTATTTACCGAAACTTTTGTTTTTTTTAATTGGTTTGATTAAGCATATATGTGCCTGAAAATAGCTACTAGTATCAATACGAAAAGTAAAGACGAAACGATTGTTATCCCTCTTTTAAAGGGAGCCTACCAACTCGGTATTGCTAAAGCTATAGTCGATATTGCCAATCACTGGGACTTAATTGCTCCTGCTCATGATGAGTTCTTACAAGTTCCTTATTTAAAATTCATGGAATCCCGTCCTCCTGGGGATATGCATTTTCGGTATTTGGTTTTTTACAAAAATCAAACACCTATTGGACTGGCTTATTGTCAGATTTCTGAATTAAAAATTAGAGAAGCTTTAACCGACCCGACCCTTTCTTCCTTTCGCCAAAAGTTGAATAATACCATTCTTAAAGTAGCTGATATGAATGCCCTTTTCTGTGGCAATATCCTCTTAACAGGCGAACATGGAAGTTACTTCTCTGATAAAATAGACCAAAAGACGCAAGGCAACCTACTGAAAGAAGGTATGGAGGTACTGAAAAATCAATGTAAAAAAGAAGGAGAGCATATCTCTTTGTTGCTTATCAAAGATTTAGATGCACCTCGAAAAACGACCTTACATCCTGACTTAGGCAATGACTATAAAGAATTTTCTATTCAGCCAAAGATGATTCTTAACCTTCGCAAAGAATGGAATTCTTTTGAAGACTATCTTGCGGCAATGACTTCAAAATATAGAGTCCGAGCTAAAAGGGCCTTTAAAAAAGGGGCTGTAATCGAAAAAAGAGAGTTGAATTTAGAATCTATTAAAGCTTTCCTTCCTAGAATTGATGAATTGTATAAATGTATTGCCGAAGGTGCTGGTTTTAATGTGGTTACCCTAGATGGGGCCTATTTTTTAAACTTCAAAGTCCATTTTCCCGAAAAATTTCGACTCTACGGCTATTTCATAGAAGAAGAAATGGTCGCTTTTTATACAACTTTTAGAAATCAAGAAGAGCTAGAAGCCCATTTTCTTGGCTTCGACAATCATACCAACCGAAAATACCAAGTCTATCTGAATATCCTTTATGATTTAATTAAAGAGGGTATCGAAAACAAAGCTGGTTACATCAATTTTGCTCGAACTGCTTTAGAAATCAAAAGCTCGGTTGGCGCCGCTCCTGTCGATTTGTTTTATTTGGGTAAACATACCAATTCTTTAAAAAATACTCTTTTTACCCCTATTCTAGCTTATTTCAATCCTACTGTTGATTGGGTACAACGGAAACCGTTTAAGGAGTTGTAGTTAGTTGTAAGTGATGAGTGGTTAGTTGTAAATCGTTATTATCACTTAATTCAGCTCTTTAAGAAAATTGAGTCATCCATATCTTTTAATGTTTCCTGCTATCCACTTTTTTAAGGCTATCTTCAAAAATATTAGAAGCAGCTAATCCTCTAATTACGCTACCAATTTAATTTTCATCTCTGCTTTTTCCGTTTGTAGTAGTCACTCAATTGTATTATTAACTGATGTACGTATTATCACCTAGAAATGGTAAAATGAGTTATCAGTCTATTTTTTACATCAGGCTGATTTTGTGCGGAACATCCGTTATTTACCACATATTCTACAATAAATCACTCCAATCCTTTTTTTTTCACCAAATACCCAATTTCCTCGCTAATCGTTTGAAAAAATTAAAATTTGTAGATACCTTCAAGCCACTTTTGAAATATACAATATTGTTTGTTAAGGAAAAAATGATTTAAAAAGCCTACTTTTGGGTACATTTTTTCGGTAAAAAACACAATTACCTATAAAACTTTATACTGGCAGCGATACGGCGATGGTGCTTCTTTAAAACCTCATTAACCTGCCTTAACTTAAACCATCTTTTTTATGCGTAAGAAAATATTAGCTTTTACTTTAATGCTTTGTGCTCCATTTTTGACCTTCGCACAAGGAGTGGATTCGTCTTTATTATTGACAGGAACACTATGGGAGACTATAGAAGGTATTATGGACGGTGTGATGAATCTTGTCTTTTTTGAAATCAATTTTCCCATCATTGGAAACCGCCCTTTTGTATTAATTTGGTTAGTAATTGGTGCACTCTTTTTTACCATTTATAATGGATTTGTTAATTTCTGGGGCTTCAAACATGCCTTGGATGTAGTTAGAGGAAAATTTGATGACCCGAGTGACCCTGGAGAAGTATCTCACTTTCAAGCATTAGCCACTGCCTTATCAGGAACAGTTGGTGTAGGAAATATTGCAGGTGTTGCTTTAGCCATTTCTTTAGGTGGCGCAGGTGCTACTTTTTGGATTATTTTGGTCGGTTTGTTTGGTATGTCCTCTAAATTTGTAGAGTGTACTTTAGGTTTAAAATATAGAAAAGAATTGCCTGATGGTTCTGTTTCTGGTGGACCAATGTATTATTTGAGCGAAGGACTAGCCAAAAAAGGTGTTGGAGGATTAGGAAAAGTTTTAGCGGTTTTATTCGCTATAGCATGTATTGGAGGGTCTTTTGGTGGTGGAAATATGGTGCAAATCAATCAAGCAACTTCTCAATTGGTAACCGTAACAGGAGGAACAGAAAGTTTTTTCTTTGGCAATGAATGGATGTTTGGTGCAGCAATGGCTGTTTTAGTAGGTATCGTCATTCTTGGAGGTATCAAAAGTATCGCCAATGTAACGGATAAGATTGTACCATTTATGGTTGGGGTCTATTTAATAGGAGCTATTATTGTCATTGGTTATCACTTTACAGATATTCCTTGGGCTTTTGGTGAAATTATTAGAGGTGCTTTTAGCAAACATGCTGCCTTTGGTGGTTTTGTAGGAGTATTAATGATTGGGGTTCAAAGAGCCGCTTTTTCTAATGAAGCAGGTATTGGTTCTGCTTCTATTGCTCACGCAGCGGCAAAAACGGATGAGCCAATTAGTGAAGGTATTGTTGCTTTATTAGAGCCATTTATTGATACCGTTGTCGTTTGTACGATGACGGCTTTAGTCATTATTATTACTCAAAATGCACCAGAAGCGTCTGTGGCTTTAGCAAACGATGCAGAAAAAATTGCCTTAACTTCTAGGTCTTTTGCTTCTGTCATTCCTTGGTTTCCACCAATATTAGCAATGGCTGTTATCTTATTTGCTTTATCTACCATGATTGCTTGGTCTTACTACGGATTAAAAGCATGGACTTACTTATTTGGAGAATCTAAGATTGCAGAAAATATTTATAAATTAATTTTCTGTCTGATGGTTATTGTCGGTTCAGCAACAAGCTCTACCTCTGTCTTTAACTTCGGAGATGCAATGATTTTTGCCATGTGTTTTCCAAATGTATTAGGTCTTTACTTCTTAGCCCCTGAGGTAAAAGCAGACTTGAAAGATTATTTTGCTAGAGTAAAATCTGGTGAGATTAAGAAATTTAGATAAGGAACACGATAAAATTTAGACATACTCTTAGATTACTTAAGACTTAATTTTAAATATAAAGAACTAAAAATGCCGTAGTGGATGATTCGCTACGGCATTTTTTTATTCTTTTCTCAAGATTTATATCTTTACAGAAATCCAGTTATAAGTTCCTTAGACACTAGTACTTTGTAACCTAAATTTATTTACATTTTGAGGGATTCTTTTTTACGATTACTTCCTCCAAATTTTCATAAATAGCTACGGCTATTTATGAAAATATTGGACTCGTACTCCCAAAAAATAACCTACTCAAAATATTAACTAACTTAGGTTACAAAGTACTAGACTTTATTTCCTAACGCTTAATTCTATTCTTTTGAAAAAACTTACATTAATTACAGGATGGTTACTGTGTTTTATCCTTTTTAACAGTCAACCTTTAACAGCGCAATTTGCTAAATCTATCCAAGGACAATGGGATTTGGTCATTCAAAAAGATGGTAAAGAACTACCTTCTTGGTTAGAAATTTACAAATCAGGTCGTAGTACACTCGTCGGTAGGTTTGTGTATGCTTTTGGCAGCGCTCGTCCTGTTGCCGAAATTAAAACAGCTAATGATCAATTCTCCTTTTCCATTCCGCCACAATGGGAAGGCGGAGATATGGATATGACCTTTGAAGGTACACTGGAAGGCGACGGTCTAAAAGGTACAATGCGCTATACAGATGGAAAAATCTATAATTGGACCGCTCAAAAAGCACCAAAACTACCACATGTTAAAGACCCTAAATGGGGTGCTCCAACCTTATTATTCAACGGAAAAGATTTGAGTGGGTGGAAAGCAATGGGTGACAATCAATGGGTCGTAGAAGATGGGGTTCTAAAAAGCCCAAAAAGTGGAGCGAATCTAGTAACAGAAGCCGTGTTTAACGATTTTAAATTACATATAGAGTTTCGTTATCCTGAAGGTAGCAATAGCGGGGTGTATTTGAGAGGTAGATACGAGGTGCAAATTGAAGATAATAATGGTATGGAGCCTTCGAGTACCTTGTTTGCGGGGATTTATGGTTTTCTTACACCGACAGAGATGATGGCTAAAAAACCTGGAGAATGGCAACAATTTGATATTACTTTAATTGGTCATAGAGTGACTGTAATTGCCAATGGAGTGCCTGTAATTATTGACCAAACGATACCTGGTATTACGGGAGGTGCGCTTGACAGCCAAGAAGGGGAACCCGGGCCATTTTTTATTCAAGGTGACCACGGACCAATTGAATATCGAAACATTATCGTGACTCCGCGAATTGAATAATGGTGCTGAAATACAAGCGTCTAGACTTATCTGGTACGTCTAGGCGCTTGTGTTCCACTACACCACTTCTGCCACTACAAAAGTGCTACCACCTATAAATATCATATCTGATTCCGTCGCAGCTCGTTTGGCAGCTCTTAAGCCATTTTTCACAGAACTATACTTCCTGCCTTTTAAACCGTATGCCTTTGCTGTTTCTTGTAATTTATTAGCTGCTAAGCCTCTTGGAATATTGGCTTTTACAAAATAGTAACGAGCATCCTTTGGCAACATTTTCAGAATCTTACCGATGTCTTTGTCATTAACCATCCCAATTACAAAATGTAATCGCTCGTAGTCCATCTTTTCCAACTGTTGTAAAATCAGTTTAACTCCTGCTTGATTATGCCCACTATCGCAAATAATGGTTGGTTGGTCTCCTAATTTTTGCCAGCGGCCTAAGAAATAAGTTCGCTTTTTTAATGCTTTGAGCCCTGTTTGAATAGCTGTTTCTGTCACTTTTGGAAAATCCGCAACCTCATTAAATACAGCAATAGCTTGTAATGCTGTACAAATATTTTTTTGTTGATAATTTCCCATTAAATTCACCGAGAGATTATTAAAATTATAAACTCTCCCTTTGACGTAATATTGGGTATGATGTGCTTTGACCGCTCTTTCTACTACGCTGATGTTTTTGTCTGCAAAAACGATTGGGGCTTTTTTGGCTTTTGCCGTGTTTTCGAAAATAACTTTGGTCGCTTTTTGCGTTTCGCCAATTACTACGGGTATATTGGGTTTAATAATACCTGCTTTTTCTCCTGCAATAAGCGGTAAAGTATCGCCTAAAAATTGTTGATGGTCAAAACTAATATTGGTGATAACCGAAAGTAGTGGAGTTATTATATTGGTCGAATCTAATCGTCCACCTAGTCCTGTTTCGATAATGGCAATATCTACTTTTTGTTGGGCAAAATAGTCAAAAGCCAAGACTACCGTTATTTCAAAAAAGGACGGTTTTATTTTTTCTAAAATTGCTTTATGCTTTGCTACAAAATTGACAACCTGCCGCTTGCCAATCAACTTTCCATTAATCTTAATCCGCTCTCTAAAGTCTTTATAATGGGGCGAAGTATAAAATCCTACCTTTAAGCCACTAGCTTGCAGCATTGCGCCTAATAAATGGGTCGTTGACCCTTTGCCATTTGTTCCTGCAATGTGGATGCTAGGAAATTTTTCTTGTGGTTCTCCTAATTCTTCACAAAGTGCAATGATATTAGTTAGGTCTTTTTTAAAAGCAGCACTTCCTACCCTTTGGAACATGGGTAGTTGCTTGTATAAATGATTGAGCGTTGCTTGGTATTGATGGTGGAGAGATTGCTTCATAGTGCAAAAGTAACAAGGAAATTTAATTAGCCCCAACAAAAAAGGGTAGAACTTCTGCCCTACCCTTTTTTGTGTTTATATCTTGATGCTAATCGTTACCGATTTACTTCACTTTGAAATTATAAGTAATCTCTCCACATTGCTTATCCACGGTACCTTTAGAAAACTTATAGGCCTTGGCATTTTTAATAGCAATTCTCTTCAAAGTGCTATTCGCCGAATTAGACCCTTTTTGAGTATAGGTTGCTGAAGTAACACGACCATTGCCATCTACACACACTTTAATCACAATAACCCCAGGTCTATTATAATCATCATTTACTTTTGGTGCATTCAATATCCCTCTGCCTCTTAATCCACCGCCGACACTACTTCCTGCCCCTGCACTAACCCCTTCCAAATTACTAGAATTAGGGTCGCCATTAGGGTCGCCTTGATTGCCTGACGTACCTGTCTTCCCTTTGCCACTTCCGCTGCCACCGCCAAATAAACTTCCAATCTCCGCTTCGGCTTCGGCTTTAGCTTTGGCTTGAGCATCTGCCTTCGCTTTGGCCGCTGCTGCTGCTTTACGCTCTGCATCTGCCTTGGCTTTGGCATCCGCTTCGGCTTTGGCCTTTTTGCGGGCTTCTTCTTGTGCTTTTTTTCGTTTGGCGTCTTCTATCGCCTGTTTTTTTCTATCTGCCTCTCTTTGCTCTTCCTTTCTACGGTCGTCCTCTAGCTTTCGTTCTCGCTCTTCTTCCTTCTTTTTACGGTCACGCTCTTTTTGTAGCGCTATTTCTTTAGAGTTATCGTCTGTTAGGACTTCCTTGGGTGGTGCTTCTGGTGTTACAGGCTCAGGAATTGGTTCTGGCTCTGGTGGCGTTGGTTCTGGTTCCACTTCCTCTGGTTCTGGCTCAGGTGGTGGTGGCGGAGTTGGTGGCTCCGGTTTAGATGGTGCAGGTGCTGCTTTTGCAGGGGGGGCATTTTCTTCGCCTTGCCCTACATCAGGCATACCTAAATTCACCAAAATCCCTTCTTGCCCTGGAGGAGGTGTTGGGAACGTTAATAATGGTAATAAAGCCAAAATTAATAAGGCCAAGTGCAAGAAAAGACTTGTGTAAAATCCTTTCCGCTTATTTTTTTCCTCTATTTGATCTACGGTTATTTCTGCCATGTTTTTAGTTGATTGCCTGTCTGCCGACAGGTTGAATTACTAATTATTGATTATTAGCTTTTTGCTAATTCAAATCAACTTTTCTAAATATCGTTGTCTAGTTGCTTAATGGATGCTTTTTTCACAACGATTACATAAACAATTGCTAATTTTTAGTTTTCTTTAACTAATAGCGGATTAACAACCCACTTTACTTCTCGGCTGCCAATATCGTATTTACATGATATTTTAATGCCAAATCCATTACCGTCACCACATGCTCTACGCCTGTCTTGCTCCCCCACTCTAAAACGATATTCGCATTCTTGCCTTTCTTTTGTGCCAAGTTACGCATCGTTTTTTCTAAATTCGATACACTGGTCTTTTTACCATTCACATAAAAATTTCCTGTACTCCCAACTCTTATTTTCGTCAATTTAGACTGGGAAGGAGGGGTCCGCACCTTGGAACTACTCGGCAACTTCAAATTAATCGCATTGGGATTAATCAATGAAGAGGTCAACATAAAAAATATTAATAACAGAAAAATAATATCCGTCAACGACGACATATTAAATTCTGCACTGACTTTAGATCGCTTTTTTAAACCCATGTTTTTTAGTTGTAAGTTGTAAGTTGTGAGTTGTAAGTAATAGCTGTATTGTACAACTTACCACTTACAACTCACCACTTACAACTATTTATCTTCTGCAGGTCTGGTTGCCAAAATAGCTTTCATCTTCAAACCATTCGCAATGGTCATCATCTCCACCACTTTATCAAATGGCACCCCTACTTCTGCAACAATTGTCAAGGTTGACCCTTCTTCATTCCCCATAGACCTTTTGGTTCGACTAATCGCTCCTTTCAAGGCTCTTTTGGGGGTTGGCTTACCATTGACACCATATTTTCCATTTTCTTCTATCGTTACGACAATAGAAGTCGGTGCCATTGTTTGAGCACTCGATTCTGGCAAAGTGAACTGGTCAAATTTCACCAAACTAGAGGTCAACATAAAGAATATCAGCAATAGAAAAATAATATCCGTCAAAGACGACATACTAAATTCCGCGCTGACCTTAGATCGTTTTTTTAAACCCATGTCCTTATTATTAGATAAAAATAAATTCGGTTATAAGTTTTATAATTAAATCTTTTTTGAATAGGTTTTCAACCTATTCAAAAAAGATTTATTTAAAAAACACCGAATTTATTTTTATCATTTTAGTTATGAGTTATGAGTTATGAATTACGAATCAGAGCAAAACACTCATCACTCATCATTCATCACTTATAACTATTTATGCAGATGGTTCCTGTAATAAATCCATAAATTCTACCGTCGTTCTTTCCATTTGGAAAACTACTTTTTCGACATTGGCTACTAAAACGTTATAGCCAACGAATGCCAAAATACCGATTAACAGACCTGCTGCGGTTGTAATTAAAGCTTGGTAGATACCGCCTGCTAATACATCAGGGGTAACATTTTGCTGAGTCGCCATTTCCCGGAAGGCTAAAATCATTCCCGTTACCGTTCCAAAGAAACCAATCATTGGAGCAGCGCCCGCGATACTTGCCAACGTAGATAAGTTCTTTTCTAATCGGAAAACTTCTAGGTTACCGACATTTTCAATAGCCGTGTCTATATCTCTTAGCGGCTTACCAATACGCATCAGTCCTTTTTCAATCATTCGGGCTACTGGAGAATCTGTGGTTTGACATAAAGCTTTTGCTCCGTGAATATTTCCTGCTTGCACATTCGCACGGATATTATTCATAAACCCTTGGTCAATTTTACCTGCTTTCTTAATGGTCCAATAACGCTCAAGGAAAATGTAAACGGCAATAAAAGACAGAAAGGCCAAAATACCGACTATCAAAATACTCAAAAATCCTCCTTGGAAAATCAAATCCAAGAAACTTTGCGTACCGACTTCTCCTCCTTCTAAGTCAACTTTCTGCAAAAATAAAGACTGAAACATGTTAATTATTTTTAGTTGGGTTAGTGAATTTTTGATTGGTGACTAGTGATTGCTTCGGTAGATTCTTAACTACCTTTACATCTACAAATCACCTCCAATACGTTTTTATATTCACTATTGTTCGTAATAAGGTTGATAGTAAAACTACTATGAGCTTGTTTTAACGTTCAAAAAAACGACAAATTATATAGGAAAGAAATAAAGGCTTGAAATTTAATAGAATTTTAAGGGCTTTTAGCCCCATTGCTAAATAGATATGGACAAGGCTTAACCATTATAACAAGTAAAGCGTTTACCAATCAAATACTTTTTCCTTCTAATAATTATACGTTTTCTCATGGTTTGAGAATTCGTCCCAAAAGTAACACTTGTTAAGGAATCAATTGCTACTTTAAAGCGGCTAAAATTAAACAGTTTTTAAAAAAACTGAAATAAACTGGCACATTTTTATAGATGTTTAGTAGAAAAAGAAGACTTTTGCGAATATTCGCTACGATAGCGCCAGGCTCTATTTGGCATATCATCCTTTAACTTCGCCAAGTTAGAACTTGGCCCCACAGAAAATATCATGGCAAAAAAAGAAGTATATATCGTTTCTGCAGTTCGTACTCCACTAGGTAGTTTTGGTGGGATGTTTGCTAATATTCCAGCCACCACCTTAGGGGCTGCAGCTATCAAAGGTGCTTTGGAAAAAGCCAATGTAGACCCTAAAAAAGTAAAAGAAGTTTTTATGGGCAACGTTTGTTCTGCCAATTTGGGACAAGCTCCTGCAAGACAAGCTGCTTTAGCAGCAGGTATTCCGAATACCGTGCCTTGTACGACGGTGAATAAAGTTTGCTCTTCGGGTGCAAAGTCGATAATGTTTGCTGCTCAAAGTATTTTATTGGGTCAAGGGGATATTATCGTTGCTGGTGGAATGGAAAATATGTCTGCCGTGCCTTTTTATGTACCCAAAGCGAGATATGGCTATAAATATGGTAATGCAGAATTGATTGATGGTTTGCACAAAGACGGTTTATTCGACCCTTACGATGAAATCGCAATGGGCGTCTTTGCAGATAAAACAGCTACAAAATATAATATCTCTAGAGCAGATCAAGACGCTTATGCGATTCGGTCTTATAAAAATTCTGCCGCGGCAACAGAAAATGGCACTTTTGCCAATGAAATTGTCGGCGTTGCTGTTCCTCAAAGACGTGGCGAACCTATCGTCATTACAGAAGATGAAGAGTACAAAAGAGTGAAATTTGAAAAGATTCCAAACTTACGGGCTGCTTTCTCTAAAGACGGAACAGTAACCGCTGCGAATGCCTCGACCATCAATGACGGCGCCTCTGCTTTGATTTTAGCAAGTGCAGCAGCCGTCAAAAGATATGGTTTAAAGCCCATCGCAAAGATTCTAGCTTTTGCCGATGCAGCACAAGCACCTGCATGGTTTACCACTGCGCCGACTAAGGCTGCACCAAAAGCTTTGAAAAAAGCAAAAATGGCTATGGCAGACGTTGATTACTTTGAAGT
>CALJVJ010000105.1 GCA_937974625.1 uncultured Saprospiraceae bacterium | reverse complement strand
GCTTCTGCTTGGTCAATAAAATCATCAAATTCAACAAAGTCTCTTGGCGGATAGGCGGTCGTTGCTAATTCACTAAAGCAAACAATATCTGCTTTTTGCTTTTTAGCCGTTTTTACAGCGGCTAACATTTTTTGAAGATTGCCTTCAAAATTACCAACGTGAAAGTTTAATTGCGCTACGGCTATTTTCATTGTTGCTTTATTTTTATTCAGAATAGAGATTAGAAGCCACCTGCCCGACTGCGTCATGCGGGCGGGTTTCATTAATAGAAAAGAGATTATCTCGATTCCGAATAATTACTTTTTTATAATTACTTTCTACTTTTTTAATGGAAAACAAAAATACGTAATCTTAGTTCTCCTTCAAACCCTTTGCACTAAGTCCTTCGCCCTCCGCCATCTTCTGTTTGTTTTTATTTAATGTAATAATTAAAACGCCAGAAATGACAAAAAGGGTGCCTAAAAACTGCATAGGGTAGAGTCGTTCGCCTAAAAATATATAAGCCAAGATAATGGTTGAAACTGGACCAATTGCTCCTATTATAGACGAATTATTTGCGCCAATGATTCTAATTCCTTCGGCTATCATAAAAGTAGGAACTACGGTGGCAAAGACCGCCATAAATAAGGCTAAACCATAAACATCTAAAGGATACTTTAATAAATCAAAACCATTGATGATGGTATTGGTTAATATAACCGCTATAGCTGCGGCAATCATCGAATAAGAAGTAAACCGCCGAGTACCAATTCTTGGTAACATTTGTCCACTGCCGACCAAAAACATTGCATAGGTCAAAGCCGCAAAGAACACAAAAAATGCACCTAATAATGGATTGCTATTACCTACAGTTGAGATTTTTCCTGAAAAAATAATAGCTACGCCTATATAGGAGAGCGCTAAGGCGATATATTGAATTTTTGTGATTTTCTTTTTAAAAGCAATCGCTGAAATGATTAAGACTAAAGTCGGGTAGATGTATAAAACCATGCGTTCTAAACTAGCAGAAATATATTGTAGTCCAAGAAAATCTAGATAACTGGCACAATAGAAACCTAACATTCCGATAACCGCCATTTTCCACCAATCATTTCGTAAGATGGGCATCTGAGTTTCAACGTTTTTTTGAAATAGCAGGGTTCCGATAAAGAAAGGTAAAGAAAATAGCATCCTTAAAGCCAATAAGGAGAGGCTATCAATTGGATATTGGTAAGCTAATTTAACCACTACTGCTTTGGTAGAAAAAAGGATAGCACCAATTACGGTTATAATGGCAGCAAATAAATAACTATTTCGGAAAGTATTGCTCATCACCTAAAGGTAGCTTGTTCTTTATCGTAAAATCGTTTTGTTTTAGCGGATTTTACGATTTGTAAATAACCGTAACTTGGGCAGGAATGCCCAAGTTACGGTTATGCAAACGCTAAGCTACCTTTTCTGGTTCCCTTACCATATCCACAAATCCTTTAATAGCGGCTTTCAAATCTGTCGCTTTATCTAAGGTTCTAATAAAAGCACTTCCTATAATTGCCCCACTACTAAATTGACAAGCTGTGGAATAAGTAGCATGGTCAGAAATACCAAAACCTATCAATCGAGGATTTTTTAACTGCATCTCATTGATGCGATTGAAATAAGCCATTTGTTCGTCTGAGATACCAGATTTTGCACCCGTTATAGAAGAACTAGAAACCATATAAATAAATCCTTTGGCTAAGTCATCTATTTGACGAATCCGTTCTTCGCTAGTCTGTGGACTAATTAAGAAACTTATTCTTAAGCCTAATGCTTCAAATAAGGCTTTATATTTTTCTTCAAAAACATAAACGGGTAAGTCAGGTAATATCAAACCATCTACGCCAACTTCTGCACATTTTCTAAAAAATCGCTCTTCGCCAAATTGCATTACTTGATTAAAATAACCCATCATAATTAATGGAATCTGTGTCTTTTCCCGAACAGATTTTACTTGTTCGAATAGCAATTCTACGTTCATTCCATTTTTCAAGGCTACGGTGCTACTATCTTGAATGGTTGGCCCATCTGCCATTGGGTCAGAATAGGGCATTCCTAATTCAATTAAATCTACCCCTGCTGCTTCTAATGTTAAAATGATATCTTCCGTATCATTCAAATTTGGGTGACCTGCGGTGAAATAGACATTTAAAATATCTTTCTTCTTTGTTGCAAAAAGGTTGTCTAATCTATTCATGTTTTGAAGGTATAGAGGTATAAAGGTATAAAGGTATAGAGGAGTAGAGGGTTTCCCCTGTACCTTTACACCTCTATACCTTTGTACCTATCTTTAAAAATCATAGCCTACTTTCAAAAAGATTGAACGAGGACTGATAGGAAATACGACAAAAGAGGCGTTAGGGTTGTCATTAATAAAATTTTCGTTAGCAGCATTAGAATTACTACCAAATTCATTAGGTCCGAAGAAATTCATTAGCCCTGTTGAATTGAGTAAATTATTAGCGATTAAAGAAATATTTACGCTTTTGTTTAATTGATAACCAATACCTGCATTGATTGTGGAGAAAGCTGGTAGTTGGAAAGCATTTGCCACATTCCCCTCTCGCTCGCCCATATAGCGCCAAGTTGCAAAAATATTGATTTTGTCTTTCTTGTAAATTGGACTTATTTCTAGCATTACATTTGGATTATGAGGAACTTTATTACCTGAGTAATCAATCGTTTCATCATCAATAGGATCAATCGTTTCATTGGCATTATAGACAATGAATCTAGTAGCTTCCGCATTTTGGAATGTCCCTTTTATATTTAAGTCAAAGTTATTAGATAATGAAAGGTTTCCTTCTATTTCTAATCCGATAGTTGTTGTTTTAT
The DNA here is from genome assembly GCA_937974625.1 of uncultured Saprospiraceae bacterium. Classification (GTDB taxonomy): domain Bacteria; phylum Bacteroidota; class Bacteroidia; order Chitinophagales; family Saprospiraceae; genus JAFMDF01. Next base: position 58,623 of record CALJVJ010000105.1, on the reverse strand, counting down.
TTAACTGAATTGGGGTAAAGAAAATACCATCACCTTGTTGGTCTAAGACAAACTCTGAAAAAGCAATATTATCTAACTGACTATAAAAAGCAGTGGTAAATAAGCTGAATTTTGGAGAAATAATTTTCATGCCCAATTCCCCTTGAAATATATCTTGTACTGTTCCTGCTTCGTCAATAGGCACTCCACCGAAATTATTAAAATAGTAATTCATTTCTGGAGCTTTATGACCGTTGGACAAACGACCAAATAAAGCAATATCTTCGGTTAGCAAATAATTTAACCCAAGAGACCAAGACAAATAATCGTATTTAAAATCGAAAGGGTCTTTTTGTCCTGCTACTAAAACAGAATTATTATAAGCTGTTGTTTCATCACCATCAATTCCTCCTAGTGCGAATGTCGGCGTACCCCTATCTTTTTCTCCTTTATGGCCAATCGTTTCATACCTTAATCCTGCATCAATATTTAGTTTATCTTGAACTTGAATATTATCATTTAAAAACAAAGCAAATTGGGTGATTTTTGCATCTCCTCGGTTATATAATAATCCGCCATGATTAGAAATTCCTGCTTTGTCAGATAATTCAATCACAGGAGAACCTTCATTTTCTAAAGTCACATATAGATTCCTTGGCTGGTTTTCATAAGTTGCGTAAGCGAAACTAGCAGAAGTAAAAGATTCAACGTCAGAATAAGCAAAATAAGCACCTCCCGTAATCGAGTGGTTGTTGACTTGCTTGCTAATCGTTAATTGCTCCATGAATTCAGTTGCTGCGTCTACTTTCTTCCAAGGCGCAATTCCTAACACAGCATCGTTTGGTAAACGACCTTCGATATAATCAAAGGAGGCAGGCTGACCTTGGAATGGTCCAAGAATACCAAAATTATTAACTCGTGCTAATACATCACTGCTATTTGCATCCCTAAATACGACTTGACCTAAAGGGATATTCTGAAAAGTTGGGTCGATACCACTTAATAAGTAAGGGAAGAATCCTTCTAAACCTAAAGGCTGATTCGCTATCGTCGCATTCCAATCTGCGCTTTTATCACTGACTTTAAAATTGGACCGAATATTCCAACCATTTACCGCATGTAAAATATCTAATCCTAAAGCTAAATCTTTCGTTTTTACGCCATCATCTGTATTATACGCATAAGTAGCATTCGCATCATTTCCTACTACTCGACCATCTGGAATATTAGTGGATAGTTTTGGTAAATTTAAAGCGGTATTATTAAAACTCTGTCCGAAGGCCGGTGTTGGGTCTGCCCAATTCGTCGCTGCTAAACCTTGGTAGCGATTGACTTTGTCATTTAGGTATTTACCATAAATTTTGATAAACCCATTGTTGGTTTTCTTGGTCAAATTTGCTTTTAATTGACCACCGTTTTCCCAATTGATATCCGTATTTCTTGCCCCTTGGTCATACCTATAAAAACCTCCAATATTATAACTCAATCCATTATTGGATAACAATCCTCCTAAATTCAAATCGTAACGTAACAATGGATTATTTTCTCCCTGTAAGCCGCCCGTTACTAACATTTGTCCACCAAACTCAGGTCCTCCTGTTTTTGAAATAAAATTAAAAATGCCGCCTGGTGCATTTGCGCTGGTAATCACAGCAGACCCACCACGAACAGCTTCCAACCTTCGAGTTGTCAAATCTGCCCGATGGAATAAATCAGGACCATAATACGTGGTTTGATAATTTGTAACGGGTAGACCATCTTCTTGCAATGACATATAGTACCAACCAATGTCATCTTCCGCAGAAGAAGAAATCCCTCTAGAATAAACTCTGGTATAAATAGACCCTGCTGATGCATCTACAAAAGTACCTGTGACCTTTCCCAATAATTCTGCGGTCCCTATAGCTGCACTATTCTGAATGTCTTTTTGAGAAAGCGTAGAACTTGCAATAGACGAAGCCAAACGAGAAGCTTCATTAAAGGTACCTGTTACAATAACACTTCCCAACTCCAATGGGTCAGGTGTTAATTGTAGGTTTAATGTATAAGGAGTATTTCCTATTTCAATTCGCCTATTTTCTACTTTTCTACCCAAATAAGATATAACTACATCGTAATTTCCTACTTCGGATACTTCTAGTGCAAATAATCCATTGTCATCACTTAGCGTGCCTTGGTTATTATTGACAATAAAGATACTAGCCCCACTTAATGCACTGCCATCATTATCAGTAATAGTTCCTGAAATTGTTGTCTGGGCAAACATCGAAATGTTAACAAAAAAAAGTAAAGAAGAAAGGAAGAGGATTTTTTGTAGATAATTTCCCATTAGTTTTATTTATGTTTTTTATTACAAAAGGAAAGCAAAGATAATAATAGAAGGTAGAAGATGCTAAAAAATATTAGCCTTGTATTTGTAAAGTAATACGTTGCAATTTAATCACTCCTTGTGAAGATTAGATATAAAATGAAAGTGGCTCTTTTAAAAATTATTTTCATTTTCAAAAGAGCCACTTTCATTTTATATTCTTACTACAGATATTAACCATATTTCTCAATATGCTCGATAAATGTACTTAAATCTTTATCGCCACGACCGGATAAATTAATTACAATCACGTCATCTTCTTTGTATTTAATATAATCCAAGGCTGCAAAGGCATGTGCTGATTCTAACGCAGGGATAATGCCTTCTGTTCTAGTCAAAAAGTAAGCTGCTTTAAGAGCATCATCATCTGTGATACTGACCGCTTCTGCTCTACCTGTATCAATCAAATGTGCATGCATTGGTCCAATTCCGGGATAATCTAAACCTGCTGAAATAGAATAAGGTTCTACAATTTGCCCATCTTTTGTTTGCATTAAAAGTGTTCGGCAACCATGGATGATTCCTTTGGTCCCCAATACGCTTGTTGCAGCTGACTCTCCGCTATTGATACCCAAGCCCGCAGCTTCAACTGCAATTAATCTAACATCTAATTCATCTAAATAATGATAGAAGGTTCCTGCTGCGTTACTTCCACCACCAATACAAGCAATTAATGCATCGGGATTCTCTTTACCAGTTTGCTCTTTCAATTGCCATTTGATTTCTTCACTAATGACCGATTGAAATCGAGTAACCATATCTGGATAAGGATGAGGTCCAATCGCTGACCCAATGATGTAATGTGTGTCTGCTGGATTATTAATCCAATCTCTAATCGCTTCATTCGTTGCATCTTTCAATGTCTGACTCCCACTTAATGCAGGACGAACTTCTGCTCCTAACATTTTCATTCTAGACACATTTGGTGCTTGACGTTTGATGTCAATCGCCCCCATGTACACAATACAAGGCATGCCCATTAGCGCACAAACGGTCGCTGTAGCAACTCCGTGTTGCCCTGCACCTGTTTCTGCAATAATTCGTTTTTTACCTAACCTTTTAGCTAATAAAATCTGACCAATAGTATTATTGACCTTATGTGCCCCCGTATGATTGAGGTCTTCCCGTTTTAAATAAATATTGGTCTTATAATGCTTGGAAAGTCTTTTTGCGTAGTAAAGTGGAGTTGGTCGACCAACGTAATCTTTTAACAAGCCTTGAAACTCCTTTTGAAAACCTGCTTCTTGACTTATTTCTAAGTATACATTGCGCAGTTCTTCAATATTAGGATGTAACATCTCTGGGATAAAGGCGCCTCCAAATTCGCCATAATAGCCTCGATTGTCTACTGCATATGCTGATTTAACGGTCGGTGTTGCGGTCATATAATTTAATTGATGTGCTTTTAATGTATAACCTGCTTCTAATAACAAAACAGTTCATACTCTTAAACCCAAAATAATGGCTATTAAGTTTCAAATTTCTTGAAAAATTACATTCAAAGTAGACAGGGAGAATTACTCCTTTTCTAGCACCTGTCGGCTATTAAAACGGTAAACTATTTGAAAAGAACAATAATGGTTCAAAACCTAAATAAACTTGCCAAAAGATAGCAATAGCCCCAAGAATATAATTTAATCGCTTTCTAACAAAAAGCTTTACTGCTTTACGTTCTAAAGTCATGCCCATTTTTGTAAAGATGTAATGGTAAAACGTATTATTGTCTTCTTCTCCTAACTCGTGACCTTCGTTCATCAAACATTTATTAAAAATCTGATACTGCATTTGTACGCAGATATACGCAAAAATCATAATATACCATGAAAAGAAGAAAGGGCCTACCCAAGCCAAACTTGTAACAAAAAGATGAGCCCAAAACATACCATTAATTTCAAGCTTTGCTGGTTCTGTGCTTGCTCGCATAAATTATATTTTTTAAAAATTAGTAGCCGGGTAAATTCGTCCACGATAGGAATCGGGACAGCAAAATTACTAGAATTATGTCTATTTTTTGTCTTTTTAGGATAAGATTTCTTCAAAATCTTGCCACCATAGATTTTCTTGTAAAGGAGCGACTAAGGTAATTGGTGTTTCAGTAGTAGGATTTGTCAAAGTTATTTTCCAAGCATGAAGTGCGACGGAGTTAGGAGAGTGGTTTTTCGTTGCCCCATATTTTTCGTCTCCCAAAATAGGACACCCTATATGTGATAATTGAACTCTGATTTGATGATATTTACCTGTAATAGGTTGGACTTTAAGTAAATAACCAAATTCATTTTGACCGATAATCTCGTAACTCAAAATACATTCTTTACTGCCTTTTATTTTTGTAGGGCTAACTCTTCCTTTTTTCTGTTCTCTATCTTTCCACAAAAAATTAGTTAAGGTAGCTTTCGACTTGATGGGCGCATTTTCTACGATTGCTAAATAGGTCTTTTTTATAATTCTATTACGAAATTGCTCATTAATTTTTCGAAGCGTACTTTTTCTTTTAGCAAATAATAAAACGCCTGTCGTTACTCTATCTAATCGATGGATAATACCTACATAGGGGTTTTTATAGGAATTAGAAAGATGGTCAAAAACTAAGGATTCGATGGTCGGTTCGCCATAAGGGCTTCTTTCTACGGATAATTTGGGTATTTTATTGACGGCTAGCCAATGTTTATTTTCGAAAATGATTGGTAGGTGAAGTGGTGGGCTTTCCAATATAAAATCGTTTATAGAAGTGGTTCTATAAACCTTCCAAGGGTTTGGAACCCTTGGAAGGTTATGGGAATGTGGATTTAATGTGCAAAGTTCTTTTCGTAATCTCCTTTAATGCGCTCAATCGGCGGATTAAAATAGCCATATTTAATATGCGGAAATTCTTCTTTAATTAAATCCATTAATTGTTTAACACCTAAACATTCTCCCGCATCTTCTAAACCGATTCGCTTTAAATACCAATCTGGGTCAATATTGAAATTTCGCCATTGTATCATCTTTAACCCTGTATCTTTAATCACTTTGCGCAAAGCCTCATATTCTGCTACGCTATCTGTTACCCCAGGAAAAACAAAATAGTTGATACTGGTCCAACCGCCATAACCATTGACCACCTTAATACTTTCAATAATATCTTCAAATTGATAATTATTAGGTCGATAGTAAGGGTCGTATAAAGCTTTTTGGAAAGAATTAGTACTCACTCGAATACTGTCTAACCCTGCCTCACATAAAGCCTTGACGGCTTCAGGTTTACTAGCATTCGTATTAATATTGATGCTTCCCTTATCTGTAAATTTTCTGATTTGTAAAATGGCTTCTCGAATAGTTTCCCACATTAGTAAAGGTTCCCCTTCACAGCCTTGACCAAAAGAAACAATTGGGAACTCAGCTTCCATTAAATGGGGTACCGTATATTCCACTATTTCTCCTGCTGAGGGTTTAAACTGTAAACGGTCATGACTAGACCCAATTACTTCATCTTCAGGCTGCAAAGAAATACAGCCCAAACAATTAGAATTACAAGCAGGAGAACTCGGAATTGGACATTCCCAACGGCCCATAAAATAATTTCTAGCGGCAGGACATTCGTAAGTCAATGCACAATTATTTGCCAAATGTTCTACGACTCTATTATTTGGGTATTTTGCTCTTAGTTCCGCTACCCCAGTTTCTACTCTTTCTTCATCAAACCCTTCAGCTTCTTGTCGAATATCAGATTCGATTCTAACCGCCGTTACATAAAATTCATCATCCGATTCATTCCACCCTACTGCGGTATAACAAAATAAGGGTAAAACTTCTGCATCTTCATCACTTGTATAAGCAGCCATTAAAGTACCTGTATGAGCAGGAGGGATAAATGCCGCCATAGCCCATCCTAGAAGACATTCTCGCAGTTCACCTGTTCTTACATCAATTCCGACACCTCTTCGTCCAGGTAATTCATACAAAGAACCTCCTTCTGGTAAAACAATCCAATCTTCCTGTGGAACTGGTTGAATATAATGACTACTTCTACCACAGGCAAAAAGCGACATGTCTTCAAAGACATTTCCTTGTCCATCTGAGTATAATAAATATGGAGACATATTTTTTGAGTGATGAGTGATGAGTTGGAGTACTCAATATTTTATGCAAAAATACGATTATTTGCTGTAGCACCAAGAGGAGGAAGGTAGTGCTAGGATTTACTGTACGACCAATTTTCCTGTCAAGGTCTTTTTTTCGCCAATTAATTGAAAATAATAAATGCCATCAACTAAATCTCCTCGATTCACCTCAACATATTCGGTAGTAATTTTTTCAATTCGTCTCAATGTTCTTCCAGAAAGGTCATTTATCAATAAAGTATAATTCTCTTGATTAGGATTTACAAACGAAATGGTAGTTATTTGATTAAAAGGATTTGGTTGGATTTTTACAGCATTATTTTGAGCAATCTCTTCTGTATCACTAATAATTGCATTTAGACAGGTTCCCAAAATTGTAGAGGTCACTTGTTGATAACTTCTATTGATAACATCAGAAATTTTTTCAATACAAACAAAATCATCTGTATAATTGGTGAAGTAGACTCTAATTAGCGGTTGTAATTCTCTTGATTTCTCAATAGTTGAATCTTGCAATGACAAGCCAATGATTTCTCCTGTTGCCATATTTGCTTGCAGCATTGCTGGATATTTTACAGGGTCGACTAAACTTTCTAATCGTTCAATCTGAACACCTGCCAAAGTAAATTGAAAACCCACAATATCTGCCTCAGGATTTCTTATACTAATATCCACATATTTTTGGTCAGGATTAAGTACATTGATAACCAAGTTGACTTCTTCATTTGTATTCAAGATACCAAACGGAAAATCACAATGACTATGAATCTCATTATTAGGATGAAGGTGGCCTTGTGTGAAATTAACACAATCGGATAAAAGTGCAGCATCGTAAACGGTCAATTTTTCGTCGCCATTTAAATCATTGCAAGGTGTTACGGCAATATCCTTTTCTAAAATCGCCGAAATATAAGATGGAACATCTGATTTATCTTGTAGGTTACTACGGTTGATATCTCCAATGAGGGAATTTCCTCCACAGACACCTTCGCAGTCTGGCAAAACACTACCGTAAGGCGTACCTTCACAGTCTGTAAAAACGGGACAGTCTTCCTTAATAATCACCTGTAGTTCTCCTGATGAACGGTCTAAGGTCATGCAGACTTGCGCCCAATTATTATCTAGATTTTTTTCTACTCGGCCTAATGCATCAGGTTGATTATTCCAATTTACTCTGGTAACAAAAGTAATATCTCCATCTGGAATATCGGTCACGTCTATCCATTGACAATCTAATTCTGAATTATATTCATCATAACAACCAACGGACAACCCCATGTTAGCACAGCCATATTTATTCTTCCCATCAGGGCAACTTAAATCAATTACACAAAAACCGCTTTTGAAGCCACTCGGGATTTTATTGCCAGCAGCATCAAAAAGTAAATATTCTGCATAATTTTCATAGTGGAAATGATTGTGGCAATCATCAAATTCAAACTGACTATTTCCTACACTAGGTTCACCAATGTAATAATCTAATTCTCCAATATTTTCAAAACGAGTTGTGAAACGAATAATTTCTCTTAATCCTGTTCCTTTTAGACACCCTTCTTCTATCCAACAATCATCCGTAGTAAAAATAGTATCCGCTTCAATACTTGCTAATAAAATATCTTCTCGAACGGCGAAATCTGGGCCATTTGGACATAATGGGTCACCTTGTGGGCGACATGAACCATCGTCTATCGTAGCTAATGGATTATAATTACAGGAATTAGGGTCGGTACAACCAATGACAGGTCCTCGATACTCAAGCGACCAATTAATTGCTTCTTCACAATCCCCTTCTGTATCAGATATTCTAATTAGGTAGGTTTCCCCTGCATTCAAAAAAGCATTGACTACTGCTTGAAAACCACAATTTCCTGAATTATCATCAAAAAAGATAAAGCCTTCTAATCCTCCTGGGATAAAACTTTCGCAACGGTCATATACCCAAATGCGGGTATCACATTCGTTTAGATTACAGGTTGAAATCGTATAAGTCCCAATAGCATCTGGTGTAAAGCTATACCAACTATCTCTTTGCCGTGCTTGATGGGTTCCTTCTATTACGTCAATTGCTTGTTTGCAGGAGGTGCCTGGCTGACAATTGATTTCATAAGTTTTAGATAACCCGAATTCATTTTCTTTTAAAACCAAAGAATCTGCTACGTATATTTCAAAGCCTCCTCCATCAATTATACCATCTCCAAAACCATCATATATAGTGAAGTTTAGACATTCATAAAAATCAACACAAAAGGTATCTAAAAAAACTACTTTTTGACCATAATCATTTCTATCGACCATTGTATAAATAGTATCACCCGTGCCTAAAGTCCAAGAATTTTCTGCCCACTTGTCTGTTTCGACGCGTAGAACAATCTGTATTTTGTCATCTGAACAAACTTGCCCAGAAATATTTGTAGACAAGAAAAAAACAATAAATGCTAGAAAATATATTCTCATTATTTGCTGGTAATAGAAAGATATTATAGTTCAACGAACCCAAACATAGGAAGTTTTGCAAACTTACCAAGTCTAGGAAATTCAAAAAGTAAATTAAATCGATTTGGGTGATGTATTAGAATGGAAGAGCAATTTAAAGGTAAAATTGCTCAAATAAAAGTAAAAAAGAACTACTTGATAGAACTATGACAAAAAATCATATAATTATACGATAAAACAAATCTATTATTTCCTATTTCATTAAATCAATCCTCGTGATTTTAGCGCCATATACTTATTTATCGTATTCACTGATAAATCTTCAGGTTTCGTCAAAATAGATTGGATACCGTATTGCTTAAGTATTTGTACCATTTGTTCCTTTTCATTTAAAAACTTTCTAGCAATCGTTTGGTAGTAGATACCTTCTGTATCAACTACTTTTTGTTCTACGAAATTTTTGATTTCTGTATTTTCAAATATTACGACTACCAACAAATGAAATTTACTAACCTTTCTAAGTAAAGGAAGTACTCTTTCCAAGCTATACTTACTTTCGAAATTGGTATATAACAACAATAAACTTCTCCTAGTAATTAACTTGCGAGAGGCATAATACAGCAATTCATAGTCGGCTTCTAACGGCCCGGACTTTTCGTTATACAATGCACTTAAAATTTTATTAAGTTGGGTTGGTTTTCTATCTGCTTTGATGACTGTTCCTATTTTGTCAGAAAAAGTAATCAAACCTGCTCTATCGTGTTTTTTTAAGATAATATTGGAAATTGCTAAACTTGTATTCACCGCATAATCCATAAGACTCATACCTTGAAAAGGCATTTTCATATTCCGACTTTTATCTATTATGGAGTATACCTGTTGTGCTCTTTCATCTTCGTATTGATTTACCATTAATGCCCCTTTCCTACTACTCGCTTTCCAATTAATACTTCGATAATCGTCACCACTTACATAATTTTTGATTTGCTCAAATTCGTAACTATGCCCTAATCTCCTTACTTTTTTAATTCCTTCTTGATACGACAACCTTGAAGACGCTTTTAGTTGCATTTCCTTCATTTGGATGATGGAAGGATAAACAGGCACTATAACTTTTTCGCTGCCTTTTACTTTTCTTTTAATAAAACCAATAAAAGTCTCTAGAAAAATATTGGTGTAGCCAAATTCATATTCGCCTCGAACAACAGGCGTTAAGTCATATTGAATAATCTCTACTGCACCCCCTGCTAAGTTTTGAAATATTTCAAAATCTCTTTTTTGAAATTGGGCGGGTAATTCTTCAATTATTGTTGCTTTTAAGGCTAAGTTAGAAGGGTTTTCTACTTGTAGCGTAATCTTATTTACATCGCCTAAAGAGAGTAATTTAGGCAATTTTCGTTGGCATGAAACGCTCACTTTATTATTAAATAAAAGAGAGGAGTCTAATAGGGTGATGATTAAACCTAAAACCAATAACGTCTGTGCAACAGGAAATAAAAAAGGAAGGGCAAAACTCAAACAAAATAACAAAACCAAGCTTCCGAAACTCCAAAAGAATCGATTAGTAAGGTAAATGTTTTTGATGAGGTGAAGCATTGATTCGGTTAAGGTATGGTCCTAAAAACAGTATAGCGCAATAAAAATTCTACCACTAATAAAATTAAGCCCAACAAAGCGAAATAATGAAATTCTTCGCTATATCGTTTGACGCTCGTTACGTCTATTTCTGTTTTTTCTAATTGATTGATTTCTTCATAAATACGCTCTAAACCTTCTCCTGATGTAGCTCTAAAATATTTACCTCCTGTCATCTCCGCAATTTCTTGTAATAAGGCTTCATCAATTTCTACTCTAGCCAAACCAAAAATATACTTCCCATCACTTCTTCTACTCACAGGTGTCAAGGCGTCGCCTGTAGAACCAACACCAATCGTATAAACCTTTACATCAAATTCACGGGCAATTTCAGCTGCGGTATAAGGTTTGATATATCCAGCATTATTTACACCATCCGTCAATAAAATAACCACTTTACTTTTTGCCTCACTATCTTTTAAACGGTTGACTGAAGTTGCCAAACCCATGCCAATCGCAGTCCCATCTTCCAAAAGGCCACATTTCAAATTAGCCAGAAACTCCTTGACTACTTTGTGGTCAGTTGTTAAAGGACATTGTGTAAAAGCTTCTCCAGAAAATACGGATAAACCAATTCGGTCATGTTCTCTTTTATTGACAAAATCTGCAGCTACACGTTTACTTTCTTCTAATCTATCTGGCTTAAAATCTTGCGCTAGCATACTACTCGACAAATCCATCACTAAAAAAATATCAATTCCTTCTGCTTTGATATCTTCTTCCTTCAAGGTCTTTTGTGGTCGAGCCAAAGCTATAATGAGGAAGATTAAAGATAGCGCTCTTAATAAAGGTAAGTATTTTCGCAAAGCGCCTCTCAAAGAAGTAATACCTGAGATAGATTCTAAAGTGGGCATTTTCAAATGCACATAGCGCTCTTTCTGCTGATACACATACCATACAGCTAGTGCTGGTACCAACAATAACAGTCCTAAAAATTCAGGATTGACGAAATTTATGTTTTCTAATAAAGACACTTAATACTTTAAGGATGATAAAAAATGATGGACTTAGTCTTTTTATGATAATTTTGTTTTTTCTTCTTCTATAAGAATCGGTTTTGCTTTTGTCGCAAGGACAAAATCTTCTGCCTCTTGCAAGACTTTATCATGAAAATCAGCAGGTGGTTTAGCTTTCGCAAATTTCACCAAATCTGCTACTTGTAAAATATTCTGTAACTTATCTTTCCAGCTACTATCAAAATCTACTTTTTTTAGACTACGAAGTATTTCGTCTGTGGTAGATTCTAAAGCAGGTACTTCGTATCTATTTTCTAAATATTCTCTGATAATATAAGTCAATCGACTTTGATAGGTTTTGATATCTCCTTGTTGCCATAACTTTTCTCCTTTTAATTGAGTCAAGGCAGTTAAAGCTATTTCATGAGCAGGTATTATTATTTCTGGCGGTGGTGGCACCGTTTTTAAATCCTGCTTTCGTTTCCACAAATAATATCCTAATACCGCAAAACAAATTAAACCGAAAGCCACTATTAAAAATAAGTAGTCCTCCCAATTTGCCTCTTCCCGAAGAATATCTTTAATGTCAGCTAATTGTATACTGTCTTGTAAAATAACAGCTGCTACGGTAATTGGAATCCTATTGGTTTTATAAATATTTGATGCTCCATTTTGCGCTAAAACAAAGGGGATTTCTGGAATCCAATAATAGCCTGAATCCCATACTTGGAGGGTTAAATCTTTTTTTAATAAAATCTCTTGCCCTACAGCAGTAGAATCCCAATCTGATTCTGCTTCTATATCTACGTTTTCTATTTCTTTTAAAGCCGTTAAATCAATAGACTCTAAAGCTGAACCTTTTGGATAAGTTGCTATTAAATGTAATTTAAATTTATCGCCTATCACCATGTTCGTGCTATCAACCTGCGCATTAACGGATACCCGTTGCGCATTAGCAACAATGCTAATGAATAGCAAAAGAATAGTTGTAATATGGTTGATTTGAAATTTCATTTTATGACTTATTGTACCAAGATACACTTAGTACTATCTTCCTCTCTTTTTAAAAAACTTTAATAATGCATTGACATAAGATTCATTGGTTTGAATACTTACGACATCTGCACCAGTTTTGGCAAAAGTACTTTTTAGATAATCTAAGTTATCTTGAAACCACTTTTTATACGTCTCTCTAATTCTTTTCACAGAAGTATCTAACCAAACTCGTTGTCCTGTTTCTGCATCTAATACTCTTACTAATCCGACATTCGGAATTTCCATTTCTCGAGAGTCGAATAAGTGAACGCCAATGATATCGTGTCTTCTAGCGGCAATTCGTAAAGAAGTCTCATAGTCTTTTGTGAAAAAATCAGATAAGACAAAAGTTGTACAGCGTTTTTTAAGGATATTATTTAAATATTCTAAGGCTACTCCTAAATTTGTTCCTTTTCCTTCTGGTTTAAAATCAATCAACTCGCGGATAATTCTTAGAATATGCTGCTTTCCTTTTTTCGGTGGAATGAACTTTTCTACTTTATCCGTAAAAAATAGAATTCCTACTTTATCATTATTATTAATAGCAGAGAAAGCTAAAACGGCAGAGATTTCAGTGATAATTTCATTCTTCATCTGTTCGTTTGTCCCGAAGTAGGAAGATGGGCTCACGTCCACTACTAACATCACCGTCATTTCTCGTTCTTCTTCAAAAACTTTTATATAAGGGTCCCCTGTTCTAGCAGTAACATTCCAGTCAATATTTCGCACATCATCTCCATATTGGTAACTTCGCACCTCGCTAAAAGACATCCCTCTTCCCTTGAAAGCACTGTGGTACTCTCCTGAGAATATATGCTTACTCAAGCCCTTGGTCTTTATCTCAATGCGTCGAACTTTTTTTAATAATTCGCTAGTTTCCATGATTTTTGTTAAAACAACTGCCGAATCGAAGCATTCTTCCGAATATTTGCTTTTAGTTTTTTAAACGGAATCGTGATTTGCTGGCGGTCGTAAATAATATGAAACTCGGTATAAAAAGTAATTCCTTCTTTCCCTAAGGTAAAGAAAGAAAAATTTTCGTCTTTTATCCAATTTCGAAAACCCTTGTTATTTTTATAAATCGGACTTTTAATTATTTCTTGGGCAATATATTTTTTCTTGAATAGCTGGTAATTAAAACCTTTTTTAAAAATAGTAGCTAATTCAATCAATTCGCCTGTTTTCAAATTATAATTAAAGGTCTTAGTGGATTCTCCCTGTGCCCATGTTGCTTGATAAGTCAGCATTCCACTTATAAATTCATCCGTTAATAATACCACATCAGACCAACTATAAGCTCTTTGACTCGCTCTCAATTTCGCATCAGCCGTTTTTTTTCGAATGCGCTGTGAATTTTTTCTACAATCTTCAATCCAATCTTTTGTCAATAAAACCATGACTTCATTAAAAACAGCATTTTTACTTTTTGGAAAAAGAAAATCGTAATTGGTAAAATAATCGGCATATTCCAAGCAACTTACTGCCAAACTTTTCTTTAATTGAAAAGAGACAAAACTTTGAGATTGCTGTTCATTATAAAAGCTTGCACTTAGATTTTGTTTGTCTTTATAAACTCCTCGTAAAGAACCAATCTCCGCTCCAGTTTCTGCGGATATAAATTTTAAATGTAGGTTATTATTGTCAGATAAATTTCCTTCTAATAGCACCTGTTGTTTTTTATCTAGGTAATAGGCTGTACCTAACACTCGATTATTGTCTACTCTATGCAAGATTAAATCAACCTCGGTTCCTTTAATGCTTCCACTGTAAGCGTTTATCCACTTATTATCTCCACAAAAAGTTGGGAAATCTGGTCGCCTAGCTACTTCCTTTAATTTGATAACATTCCCAACAGTTCCTTCTTTATTTTTCCAAGCCAATTTAATAGTATTGCCTTCCTTTTTTCCATTTAAGTAGCCTGTACATTTATTCGCTCGGTTAAACTCCTGTAACTGTAAACGATTATCCTTCATTGTTCCCTGTAATTTAAACTCATCTTTACTTCTGAGATATACTAAATTACCCTTACAATTCTTTCCCTCACAAGTTAAGGACACCGTAATGTCACTAATATCATCAATCCGCCCTTTATAATATTTTGTTTGTTGTTGCTTAAAAGCAGTTTTGACAACTGTTTGAGCAGTCGACCAAAACGGAAACAAGAGGAATATTGACCCTCCCACAAGTATCTGAATGAAACGTTGCATGGTAATTTTTGCTTTTTTTACTAAATGTGGGAGTGCAAATAGGTGGAATTACTTTTTATTTTTTTAAATTAAAGTATCAAGGAACTTCTACTGTATTTAAAATTTTGCTAATTATATCTTCTTGTGTGATGTTTTCTGCTTCCGCTTCATAGGTCAAACCTATTCTGTGTCGCATTACATCGTGACAAATATTTCGGATATCTTCTGGTATAACGTAACCTCTTCTTTTCATAAAAGCATAAGCTTTTGATGCCATTGCTAAGTTAATGCTTGCTCTTGGAGAACCACCATAATTGATTAAATGGGTTAAGTCTCCCATTCCATAAGCTTTTGGGTCTCTAGTAGAAAAAACAATATCTAAAATATATTGCTCTATCTTTTCATCCATATATACTTTACGAACGGTTTTTCTTGCTCGCATAATGTCTTCGGTCTGAACAACTGCTTCTATTTTCTCAAAATCCCCTTTTAAATTACGACGGACAATTTCTCTTTCTTCCTCCTTACTTGGATAGGTAATTTTTGCCTTTAGCATGAAACGGTCAACTTGCGCTTCTGGCAAAGGGTAGGTTCCTTCTTGTTCGATTGGGTTTTGTGTAGCTAATACTAAAAAAGGTTGGTCTAGCTTAAACGTATCATTACCTATTGTTACTTGCCTTTCCTGCATTGCTTCCAATAAAGCACTTTGCACTTTGGCCGGCGCTCGATTGATTTCATCTGCTAAAACAAAATTGGCAAAAATGGGCCCTTGTCTAACCGTGAACTCATTTTTACTCGGATTGAAAATCATCGTACCGATAATATCTGCTGGTAATAAATCTGGTGTAAATTGGACTCTGCTAAACTTAGCATTGATGGCACTAGAAAGCGTTTTAATTGCCAAGGTTTTCGCCAAACCAGGTAAACCTTCTAAAAGAACATGACCATTAGATAATAGACCAAGCATCAATCGCTCAATCATATAAGTTTGTCCAACAATAACTTTGGCGGTCGTCTCATTTAGTTTTTCTACAAAAGCACTTTCTATATAGATTTGTTGATTCAGTGCTTCAATATCCACAGATTGCATATACTTGGGTGTTTTATTGACTTATATTGGAAAGAAACGTAAAAATAGTGCTTTTTACTATTTATTCAGTATCCGATTTTGTTAAAAAGTAAAGCAAAGATGCTTAATTTTCTGGAAAGCTGCGCTAATTTAAAATGTTCTCTTTTTGTATTAGGATTTGATTGAGGATTTTAACCAAAAATTAACAAGTAAGTATCAAATTACTTCCGCTTTTTAAAACGTCGTTTCTTATTTCCATTCGAATTTCTCACTCTCCCTTTCAGTACCTCTCGCTTCTGATGCTTTCGTTTATCCGAAATCAATTTCTCTATCAAATCTTCTCTATCAATACTCTTTAATTTTTCTCTAATTTGCTGGTGATTTTCTCTTTTGTGCCAAAAGAAGAATAAGTGCTGATTCTTCTTTTCTTGCTTGGAACGCGCAGTATAAACGGGTTGTAAAGTATAAGGATGAAGTCCTGTATAATAAATAATTGTCGCCACCGTCATCGGGGTCGGTGTAAACCCTTGGACTTGTTCCAATTGGAAACCCATATCTTTTGTCTCTGCTGCCAAATTTGCCATATCCTCTACATCTGACCCAGGGTGACTAGAAATAAAATACGGAATCAATGGCTGATTTAAACCATGCTTCTTATTAATCCTATCAAATTTGTTTTTGAAATCATGGAAATGCTTAAAAGAAGGCTTTCGCATGATTTTTAGTGTTGCATCAGAAGTATGTTCAGGTGCTACTTTCAACCGACCGCTAACATGACAAGTCACTAGTTGTTCCATATATTCTTCCCCACTACCATCCGAATTTTTATTATACGTATCTGCTAATAGATCATAACGGATGCCACTACCAACAAATGCTTTTTTGACCTTTGGATTGGCATCTACTTTTTTATATAACTCCGTTAGCGGTTTATGGGAAGTATCTAGATTACTACAAATTACTGGGTGAATACACGAGGGACTGACACATTTATCACAGATGGATTGGACTTTTCCTTTCATGCGATACATATTCGCAGAAGGGCCACCTAAATCACTAATGTATCCTTTGAAATCTGGCATTTCTGTTACTGCCTCCACTTCTTTCATAATGGACTTTTCTGAACGACTGGCGATAAACTTCCCTTGGTGAGCAGAAATGGTACAGAAGCTACATCCTCCAAAACACCCTCGGTGCATATTGATAGAAAAGCGAATCATCTCATAAGCTGGAATCGACCCTCTTTTAGCATATTTAGGATGTGGCAATCTTGTGTATGGCAAATCAAAAGAGGTATCAATCTCACTTTCCGTCATCGGCGGGTAAGGTGGATTCACAATCAAATGATTCTCACCTGTTTCTTGAATAATTCGCCTTGCTTTTACTTTATTTGATTCTTGTTCAACTATTTTAAAATTTGCGGCAAAAGACCGCTTATCTCTCAAACATTTTTCGTGAGAACTCAAATAAACATCTTCCCAAGATTTATTTTTAGGTAATCCGTCAGCTTGTGGCCTAGCAATAGCCGTTTGTGGAACAGTTGTGATAGATTTGAAAGGAACGCCTTTTTTTAATAAACGTAAAATTTCCCGTAAGGGCATTTCACCCATTCCATACACCAACATATCGGCGCCACTCATTTCCAAGATATTTGGAAATAATTTATCTGCCCAATAATCATAATGCGTTACTCTTCTCAAGGAAGCTTCTATCCCGCCGATTAAAACAGGTACATCTGGGTATAATTTTTTAAGAATTTTGGAATAAACGACCGTTGCATAGTCTGGTCTAAAATTAGCCGCCCCTCCTGGGGTGTACGCATCCGTAGACCGCTTTCTTTTACTAGCCGTATAATGGTTGACCATAGAATCCATACAGCCAGAAGTAATTCCAAAAAATAATTTGGGTTTACCCATTTTTTTAAAATCCCGCAAATCGTCCTGCCAGTTAGGTTGTGGCACTACTCCTATACGCATCCCCTCACTTTCCAATATTCGACCAATCACCGCAGTACCGAAAGCTGGATGGTCTACATAAGCATCCCCAGAAATTAGCACGATGTCTAATTCTTCCCAGCCTCTCATTTCTACCTCTTTTTTAGTAATTGGAAGCCAATCTGTTACAGGTCTTTTCATTTCTAACATAGTGCAAATTTACGGATTTTTCTATCCATACTTCCTAACAAAAGTAAACGCCTTTCTTTTTTATGACTTTTTTATGTTTTTTTTCAAAGAAAATAAGCCTTTTATGGAATCATTTTCACCATATAGGTTGTTTACACCTAAAATTTCCTCATTATCAAATAAAGCTTTCATCATGGGTAAAGTTTACGAATCAATCACACCACACCTCAAAACTTTCATTGAAAAACAAAAATTATTTTTTGTGAGCACCGCTCCACTTTCTCAAGAAGGCTTGGTCAATATCTCTCCTAAAGGTTTAGATTCTTTAAGAATTTTAGATGAACAAACTGTAGCTTACTTGGACTTAACAGGAAGTGGTGCAGAAACGATTGCCCACCTAAAAGAAAATCAACGGATTACCTTTATGTTTTGTGCATTTGATGGCCCTCCTAAAATTGTACGGTTGTACGGGAAAGGAGAAGTTTTTGAAAGAGATACCCCTGGATTTGAAGCTATGAAAGAACATTTCCCAGACTATTTAAGTGCTCGTTCTATTATCAAAGTGAAATTAAATCGTATTTCTGATGCTTGTGGTTATACAGTTCCACTTTATGAATTTAAAGAAGATAGAGATACCATGAAAAAATGGGTTGATAATAAGGGAGAAGCTGCTTTAGTTGAATATCGAAAACTAAAAAATAGCAAGAGCTTGGATGGATTAACTGCTTTTGAGGGATAATTAAAAAAGGCGAATACCCAATAGATATTCGCCTTTTTAGGAAAAAGAAAAGGTATCACAAGGTCAACCAAAAATTGTTTATTCCTTCTCCCTGCACAATTTGTAATTTATCCAAATTTAATAATTCCAGCATACCTAAAAAAGTAACGATAGCATGCACTCTATTTTCGCATTTCCCAAAAATACTTTCAAAGCCTGTCTTTACGCCTTTCTTCAATTTCGATAAAATAAATATTTGCTGACCTTGAATCGTATAATTATAATCTACTACGGTGTGGACTTTCTTTTTGCTATTTTCATCTTCGTATCGCTCCATCACTTTTTCAAAAGTCTTTAAGATTTTGAATAAAGTCAAGGATTCTAATTCTACATCAACCAAAGCTTTATTAGCAAGAATTTTTAATTCTCTTGAGATATTTCCTCTATCCTCTTGCTTTGACCGTTTTTCTTCCATGACCCGCATCTCATCTAAGACAGATTTATAACGCTTGTATTCCAATAGGCGCTGTACTAATTCTTCCCTTGGGTCAATTTCATTGCCTTCTTCATCCACAGGCTTTCGCGGTATCAACATTTTTGCTTTAATCCGCATCAGTGTAGCCGCTACTAAAATAAACTCACTGGCTAAATCAATATTCAACGCTTCCATTTGCCGAATATATGCCAAGAAATCATCCGTTATTTTAGTAATTGGAATATTATAAATATCAAGCTCATCTCTTTCAATAAAGAAGAGTAAAAGGTCAAAAGGCCCTTCAAATTGCTCTAATTTTATAGTATAGGTTGCGTTTGCTGCCATGTGTAGTTTTTTTCAGCTGTCAGACCATTTCGTTTTCAGCTGTCAAATATCTTTCGTTTTAATACAAATCACATCTAACTTCAGACCTCTTTTTTAACCTAGTAATTGTTTAACAATGCTAGAAATAGTCTTGCCATCGGCTTTTCCACCCAATTGTTTAGAAGCCATGCCCATTACTTTCCCCATATCTTTCATAGAAGAGGCGCCAGTCTTGGCAATAACATCTTGTAAAAAGGTGGTTAATGCTGCTTCGTCCATTTGTTTTGGTAAATATCTTTCGATGACTTCTATTTCTTCTTTTTCTGTTTGAGCTAGTTCTGCTCTATTTTGTTTTTCGAAAATACTTAAAGAATCTTTTCTTTGTTTGACCATTTTCTGCAACATCTTAACTTCCGCTGCTTCATCCAGTTCTTTGCCACTGCCATCTGTCTTGGCTAATAAAATTTGTGCTTTAATCGCACGAATACTTCTCAAAGCAGCCTTGTCTTTTGCGCGCATCGCTGTCTTTAAATCTGTCGCAATTTTTGCTTCTAAACTCATGTCGAATGTAATTTTAAATTTTGATTCTATAACAAAGTTAATGAAAATGATTGACTGCCTAATAAATTACTCCCTTATTTCTTCTACCCATTTGGTGACTTGTATAAAATCTTCCAGGGATAATTCTTCTGGTCTTTTAGTAAAAAATGGATTGGCTAAAAAATCAGGATCTTTAGAGAATGATTTCATCGTATTTCGCATCATTTTTCGACGCTGACCGAAGGTTTGCTTGACAATACTTTTAAATAATTTAGGATCGCAACCTAACTCAAAATCATCTCGGCGGGTCAATCGGATTACCGCAGATTGAACCTTTGGCGGTGGATTAAAGTTCCCTCTGTCCACATCAAATAACAATTCTCCGCTGTAATGTGCTTGTATCAGTACACTAATCACGCCATAAGTCTTGCTGCCAGGAGGAGCAATGACTCTGTCTGCCACCTCTTTCTGAAACATACCGACCATTTCTGGAATTTGTGCCTTATAGTCCAGCATTTTAAATAAAATCTGACTGGAAATATTATATGGGAAATTCCCGATTAAGCCAAAAGTCTCATTTTTAAAAAAAGTATCTAATGGAACTTTTAAAAAATCTTCTTGGATAATTTGCCCTGCTAATGTTGGATAATGTTTTTTTAAGTGAAAAACCATATCTCTATCCGCTTCCACCACAACTAATTCAAAGTCGTGCTGCAATAAATACTTTGTCAGCATCCCTCGTCCTGGACCGACTTCCAATACTTTTTTGTATGTATCTGTTAGTTGCAGACTATCCGCAATTCTTTCAGAAAGGTCTTCATTTGTTAAAAAATGCTGACCATATGATTTTTTAGCTCTCAAGCGTTGAATTTATAATGGCGGATGGCAAAGAGAGGAAGGCAGGGAGCCGGATGTTAAAATTGATTTTTTCCGCTGACCTTCAATTCTTTGTTCTTCGCTAACTAGTTTACACAAAAAAGGGTTTATCAGAAACAAATCATCGAATTTCCCTTTAAACAAGATAGCAAAGATACAAATATCGTAGCTCTATGCTTTTTTCACTTACGAGATATTCAAACCTACACACAAAATGAGTTTTAACCTACAACGAATTGAGTCCCCAAAACCAACTGATAATTTACTCATCTTATCAAATCAAGAAGATTTACTTTGGGCAGGAAAGTTTCTTACCGACTCCGAAAAATCTTACCTTTCACATGCTGCAGCGAATCAAATTAGTTATGTTTTTTTTCCAAAAGGTGCTCAGGGAATTTTGGTACATTTTATTCAAATTGCTGATTGTGCTGTTTCTCAGAAGGAAGCTAATCGTCGAGCTGGAAATGAAATAATTGCTGCCGTTGCACATTATAAAATTGCTGCCTTAACTATTTTGAACAAAAGTGGCAAAAATTATATCGCTGAATATATTGAAGGAATGGTACTCGGGGGCTATCAATTCAATAAATATCTAAGTGGAAGAGCAGAAGCAATGAGAGGAGCGCAAACCATTAATTTGCTTGCTACAGACATTGCCCAACCTACCTTGGAACAACTAGAAGCGGTTCTATACGCTACCTATAAAGCCAGAGATTTGGTCAATGAGCCACAATCTTATTTGACTGCTGTCAAATTGGGCGAAGAGATTGAAGCCTTAGGAGAAGCATATGGTTTTGAAGTAGAGACACTCGACAAGTCAAAAATTCAAGCCCTTAAAATGGGAGGTTTGTTAGCGGTAAATAAAGGAAGTTTTGCCCCACCTCGATTTTCTATATTAACGTATAAACATCCCAAAGCCAAAAATACAAAACCTGTTGTATTAGTTGGCAAAGGAGTTGTGTTTGATACAGGCGGCATCAACCTAAAACCGACACAAGGTTCTTTAGATATGATGAAATGTGATATGGCAGGAGCAGCTACGGTTATCGGAGCAATGGTTGCAGTAGCTAAGGCGGAATTGCCAATTCACCTGATTGCTTTAGTGCCTGCTACAGACAATCGAGTAGGAAATGAGGCTTACTTGCCAGGAGATGTGATTACGATGTATGATGGCACCACGGTTGAAGTGCTAAATACAGATGCAGAGGGGAGATTAATCCTAGCAGATGCTTTGCATTATGCTAAAAAATACGACCCTGAATTAGTACTAGATTTTGCGACTTTAACGGGTGCTGCTGTACGCTCTCTAGGACAACACGCTATTTGCTATATGGGAACAGCTGATAAAACGGTTAAATCCAATTTAGAGAATAGTGGAGAAAATGTCCATGAAAGGTTAGTAGAATTTCCACTTTGGAAAGAATATGGTAGTGCCTTAAAATCAAATATTGCGGACCTGAAAAATATTGGTGGTCCTACGGCAGGGCAAATTACTGCTGGTAAATTTTTAGAGCATTTTACCGATTATCCTTGGTTGCATTTTGATATTGCTGGGCCTGCTTTTTTGAGAGCTGCGGATAGTTATAGGACGAAGGAAGGAACGGGTGTAGGGGTTCGATTAATTTTTGAGTTCTTGAAAAAATATAATTCTTAAAAAAATCGGCTATCAAAATAAATTTGATAGCCGATTTTTAGTTAATCCACCATAAATAAAGCATTTCCCATGACAAAAGCCCCTTGTTCCCAAAACGCTCGATACAAAGGATTATCCACTAAATAAACGACATTTCCTCTACCCATAGAATGTTCAGCTAAGACTACTGATTCTTCCACGTTTTTCATCGCTTTTGACCCAACAAAACCCGTTGACATTGGCTTCTTATCAATATATCCAACATTCCATAAATCTTCACTCACTTCGTAGTTTCGATTTGTGGTTTTTAAGGTGAAATAATAGTCAGGTAAGCCATATGCTAAAGGGTGCGTATTATCGACCTTGGTTTTAAAGATAGCGCCTGGAATAAAACTGGCAATAAAATCTCTTTCTTGGTTCGCATATTTCTTAACCTTCGCGGCTACTGTGTCTGCTTTCTTTTTATCGGCATCTTTCTTTTTGATTTTAAATCCATCATTTCCTGCTAAACTGCTAATAGAACTACCTATTGCAATTAATTTACCACCATCTTTTATCCAACCAGTTAGATTATCATTCGCTTTTGAGAACCGGCCATCTGTTAAAATAACGGTATTAAAATCGGATAAATCCATACTACCCAATTGCTTATTAGAAACAGCTACAAAAGGATATTTTATCGTATTTTCGAAATAATGCCATACTTGACCATATGAGTTAGTCCGTACCCCATCTCCATAAACAACTAATACTTTTGGGGCATCTATTAAATTCATTTGGCCTGAGCCAAAATCTGCTCCGCTCTGTGAAAAACCACTTGGAGTCGTCGTTAATTTTCTTTTGAATGCATAAGCAGTGGCCTGTACTACTTCATTAAAACCACCTTTGACGTGCTTATTATCTGCCCTGTTGACAATCAAAGTTCCCGACGGATATTGTACATTATTGATAGTGAATGGATTGCTCGCAGCCCGTGCTCTAAGCCCTTTTTGCATCAATGCCCCTAAAAAGGCGGCATCGTCTAAAGATTCCCATTTAAAAATATAACTGTACGGATTATCATCTATCATTTGTGGCATAGGGTCCGCAAAATCATAAGAAGCATCTGGTGTAATTTTCTGAGTAGAAGCATATGCTTTTAAGCCATGCGCATACGGTAAAGCCCAAGCGGTAATATCATAGGTAATAGAATCTTCGACAAAAGTTTCTGGCTCAAAAAGGACTTGCGTTAAGACAGACATCGGTTGATACGCACTGATTACTAAATCATTGCTGCTTAGCTGTACTTCTGTATCTTTTCCCGTGGTAAAATCATGTGCTTTGATTTTTTGTCCTTTGGTACTTCGACCATATCGAATTTGATGTAAATCCAATAAGCGTGTAATTCTTTTAATTTTATCTAATGGATTATCGCCTTTAATCACAAAAGTCGTGTATTCTCCTTGTGGCTTTTTAGTCGTAGTTTGAAAGTAATTTGTAAAATTATCAACCAATCTTTTGGCATTTGTCGAACTCATTTCTATGGTCGATAAAGCTGTAGTTGTATGATGATTGATTCTATCAATTAATCTCAATGTATCGCCATTCGCTAAATCTATGCCCTTACCTGCTCGTCCATGTCCTGCTTGCTCATAGGTCATACCTATTGAACCGTTGAAAGTCGGATAAGTATCTCCATAACTTGGATATAATAAATCAAAGCGTTCTTTGGTAAAATACATCCAACCTTGCTCGTCAAAATATTTGGCGTTATTTCTACCAATCTCCGTCTGGAAATCTTTTTGGAAATCTGTAATATATTCGTGATAGGGTGCTGCTGCAGGTGCAAAATAATAAGGACTGTTATGTCCTTGCTCGTGGAAATCTACATGAATATGTGGCATCCATTCTCTATAATAAGGTATTCTTTGCTGACTTTCTACCTGCGTTGCCCAAGCCCAATCTCTATTTAAATCAAATAAATAATGATTCACTCTTCCTCCTGGCCAAGGTTCTTGGTGTTCTCTTGATACGGGATTTGTTGTCAATATTTTATTAGACACATTTCTATTCCAATCAGTATATCTAGAGTAGCCATCTGGATTAACTGTTGGGTCGATAATAACCACAGTATTCTCAAGCCATTTATTCGCATCTGCATTAGTGCCATTCGTTAATTCATAAAGCGTTTTTACCGCTGCGTTTGGAGAACTTGCTTCATTTCCATGTACGGCAAAACTTAACCAAACAATGGCCTTATCGTCTGCAGTTACATTGCCATCTATTAAACCTGTTCGTCTTAGATTATTGGACCTAATAGTTTCTAAATTAATCATGTTTTCTTCGGTAGAAATATAAGCTAAAACTAAAGGTCTATTTTGGTTAGTTCGACCATATTCAATCAGCTGTACCTTATCGCTATTCGCGGCGACATGCTCAAAATAGTCGATAATCAAATGATGAGGATAAAAATGGTCACCTAGCTTTTCTGGGAAAAAATTATCGGGATTTTGTATTTGGCAAAATGCGCCAATGGTTAGCAACAAAGAAAATAGAAGGGTCAATAATGATTTCATGACTTAAAAAATAATACAGACTGTTGTCTGTTTTTAATTAAGAATTACAGATTTAGTAGTGATGAAAAATAAATTTACTATTTGAAAAAAGGTGAATTTATTTTTTCAAAGCTCCTAATCACCTACTAATACCTGTTTTACAGATGCAAGATAATTAAAATAGCCCAATCATCAATTGACGACTGGGCTATTTCAATAATATATGTTTTATGCTGGTCTGAATGCTAAAGTAATTTATTTCATTAATAAACTTTCTCTACAATTCGCTTAATGGTATCTACATCTCCCATCGTATAATAGTGCAAACAAGGCGCACCTTTAGCTTTTAATTCTTTGGATTGTTTGATACACCATTCGATACCTACTTCTTTTCTAGCTTTGGCATCTTTAGCACTTGAAATAGCAGCGGCTAAATCCTGAGGTAAATCCAAGTGAAATAATCTTGGAATGGAATTCAATTGATATTTTTTTGTCAAAGGCTTTAAACCTGGTACAATGGGTACATTGATACCCATTTCACGACATCTATCTACAAATTCGAAATAATATTTGTTATCAAAAAACATCTGGGTCACAATGTAATTGGCTCCTGCATCTACTTTTTGCTTAGCAAAATCTAAATCACTTTCCAGATTCGGTGCCTCAAAATGTTTTTCTGGATAGCCAGCTATTCCTATACAGAAATTAGTCTTTTCACCATTTTCAATATTATCGTCCAGATATTTTCCATTGTTCATGTCTTGAATTTGCTTGACCATATCCAAAGCATAGCCATGACCATCTTTTTCAGGAATAAATTTTCCATCAAATTTTCTAGCGTCTCCTCGCAAAGCCAACACATTATTTATGTCTAGAAAATTTAAATCAATTAAAACATTCTCTGTTTCTTCTTTGGTAAAACCTCCACAGATTAAATGAGGAACTGCATCTACGCCATATCGGTGCATAATAGCCGCACAAATCCCAACAGTTCCTGGGCGTTTGCGAATGGCTGTTTTTTCGTAATAACCCGTTTTCTTTTTCACATAAATAAACTCCTCACGGTGATAAGTCACATCAATGAAAGGTGGCTTAAATTCCATTAAGGGGTCAAGCGTATCAAAAATCGCTTTCATACTTCCGCCTTTCAACGGTGGTAGTACTTCAAATGAGATTAAGGTATTACCATTGGCGTTATCAAAATAGTCTGTTACTTTCATAATAATTTTTTCTCAAAACATTCAGTTCTGATTTTTGAAATTTAGCCTACAGTTAGCCTGCAAAGGTAAGAAATTGCTTTATTCGAAATATCCGATTAAGGTCAAGAAAAAGCATTACGGTAAACAGGTCTATATTCATAAGGTATATTTCTCTTAATGTTTCAATTCTTAAGTAATTCCTTTTTCAAAAAAATATTCCCCAATCTTCTAAATTACTTTGTTTTTTACTTCATCCCTCATTCTTCTAAACTATCTTTGCGACTTCTTCTAAATAATACATCTACAAATGAATATTTTAATTCTAGGAAGTGGTGGTAGAGAACACACTTTTGCTTGGAAACTTAATCAAAGTCCACGCTGTAAAAATTTATATATCGCACCAGGTAACGCAGGGACAAAAGCGCATGGAACAAATGTCGATATTAGCCCGATGGATTTTGAAGCAGTTAAGAAATTAACGCTTGATAAAGATATAAACATGGTTATCGTCGGTCCGGAAGCACCATTAGTAGCTGGGATTTATGATTTTTTTAAAAAGGATGCTGCTCTAAAAGAAATCCCTGTGATAGGACCATCCGCCAAAGGTGCGCAGTTAGAAGGAAGCAAGGCGTTTTCTAAAGCCTTTATGGCTAAAAGAAATATTCCTACGGCAGGATATAGAGAATTTACGCAAGCGACGCTTCAAGAAGGCTTGGCTTATATTGACCAATTAACTCCACCAGTTGTTTTAAAAGCAGATGGTTTAGCTGCAGGAAAAGGGGTTTTGATTTTGAATGATATAGCAGAAGCTAAAATGGAACTTACTGCGATGCTAGGTGGAAAATTTGGGGCAGCTAGTAAAAAAGTAGTGATAGAAGACTTTTTGGATGGAATAGAATTTTCCGTTTTTGTTTTGACCGATGGTAAAGATTATCAAGTTTTACCAATTGCCAAAGATTATAAACGAATTGGAGAAGGAGACACTGGTTTGAATACAGGAGGTATGGGAGCGGTTTCACCAGTTCCTTTTGTCGATGAAGTGTTGATGCAAAAAGTAACAGATCGAATTATTATCCCTACCGTAAAAGGGATTGCGGAAGATGAATTAGCGTATAAAGGTTTTGTTTTTATTGGTTTAATTCGCGTTGATAACGAACCATATGTGATTGAATATAATTGCAGAATGGGAGACCCTGAAACGGAAGTTGTTTTGCCGCGTCTAGAAAATGATTTACTAGAATTATTAGTTGCGCTAGCAGAAGGTCGTTTAGGAGAACAGACCATTCAAATTTCTGAGAAAGCAGCAACGACTATTATGCTTGTGTCAGGTGGTTATCCGGAGACTTACGAAAAAGGTAAAGCCATGACAGGTTTTGAGAAAGTGACAGATAGTCTACTTTTTCATGCAGGAACCAAACAGGTAAACAATATCGTGCAAACGAATGGCGGACGCGTTTTGGCGATTACCTCTTTTGGCGATGATATTAAATCGGCATTAGCGATTTCTAATAAAAATGCTGCCTTGATTAATTTTGATAAAAAGAATTATAGAACGGATATTGGATTTGATTTGTAATTCAGTTGCTGGTTACTTGTTGCGCTGACGATTGATAACTAGAAAGAATGACTTATTCCATTCAACATATATTGGAAATTGTCAATGGAAATTCATTGAACACAGTTTTATTGGATACCCAAATAGAACGGCTACTTTTTGATTCCCGTCATTTAGTTTTTCCTACGCGCACACTTTTTTTTGCTTTTAAGAGTAATCGTCAAAATGGACATCATTTTATTGGAGAATTATATGGACAGGGGGTTAAAAACTTTATTGTAACTCAAAAAATTGACCTAAAGAAATACCCTGCTGCTAATTTTATTTTAGTTAGGAATAGTGTCAAAGCACTACAGCAATTAGCCACTTTTCATCGACAGCGATTTAACCTGCCCATTATTGGGATTACGGGAAGTAATGGTAAAACCATTATCAAAGAATGGCTTTTTCAATTATTGAATCCGAATTTTCAAATTGCTAGGAATCCTGGAAGTTATAACTCACAAATTGGGGTACCCTTATCTGTATGGCAATTGAACTCAAATCATAATCTAGGCATTTTTGAAGCGGGTATTTCGCAGCCAAAAGAAATGAAAAAAATTGCCAAGGTTATTGATTGTACGATTGGGATTTTTACAAATATTGGTGCAGCGCACAGTGAAGGATTTGTTTCTCAAAAAGAGAAAATAAAGGAAAAACTAAAACTATTTAAGAAGGCAAAAACGATTATTTATAGTCGAGACAATTCATTAGTTGATTCTTTTTTTCAAAAAAATAAGCAACAAAAATTATTTACTTGGTCTACTAAGCAAAAAGCAGATTTACAAATTTTAGCTATTCAAAAAACAGTAAGTAAAACAACTATAAAAGTTCAGTTTAAGAATAAATCCTTCTCTTTTATCATTCCGTTTACAGACCAAGCCTCTATTGAAAACGCTATTCATTGCTGTGCAACGATGTTACTGCTAAAATTGTCTTCCGAGCAAATTCAAGAACGGATGTCCTCATTAGAACCTGTTTCCATGCGTCTGGAGGTCAAGGAGGGTATTAACAAGTGCACAATTATCAACGATAGTTATAATTCAGATTTAACTTCTTTAGAGTTGGCGCTAAACTTCGCTACTAAAAGAACTACAGAAAAACAACTCGTCCTTTTTCTTTCTGATATATTACAAAGTGGACTAAAGCGCAATGATTTATATGAAAAAGTAGCTCAATTAATCACCACTAAAAAAGTCCATGCCTTAGTGGCTATAGGTTCCGAAATTCAAGCGATTAAAAAATATTTGCCCACTTCTTTTTTAGCTAGCTTTTATAAAAGCACGAATGCTTTTTTAGCATCCTTTTCCGCTAATGCTTTTCAAAATAATATCGTGTTATTAAAAGGCGCAAGAATTTTTAAGTTTGAAAAAATAGTCAATCGCTTTGCAGAAAAAGTACACAAAACAGTTCTAGAGGTAGATTTGAGCGCGATTGCGTATAATTTAAAAGTATATGGTAAATATCTAAAACCAGATACGCAATTAATTGCAATGGTAAAGGCTTCTGCATACGGTAGTGGTGCCATCGAAGTAGCGAAAATTCTAGCGTTCTATAAAGTAGATTATTTAGCAGTGGCGTATGCGGATGAAGGCGTCGAATTGCGAAAGGCAGGAATACAATTGCCTATTATTGTTTTAAATCCCGAGGCAGCAAGTTTTGAAGCGTTGATTCGGTATCAATTGGAACCAGAAATTTACAGTTTAGATTTATTACAACAATTAATCGCATATCTTCCAAGTACTCCTCCTTTTGCCATTCATTTAAAATTAGACACGGGGATGCATCGTTTGGGGTTTGAAAAAGAACAGGTAGCTACTTTATTTAATATCCTAAAACAAAACCCTAATCTTGTCATCAAAACAATTTTCTCCCATTTGGCGGCAAGCGATATGGAAGAACACGATGATTTTACCCAATCACAAGTTGCTCATTTTTTAGAAATGTACGAGCAAATTTGTAAAAGTCTGACCTACCGACCAAAACGTCATATTCTAAATTCTAGCGGAATCCTTCGTTTTTCACAATACCAGTTTGAAATGGTTCGTTTGGGAATAGGACTTTATGGTATTGATGGAAGCGAAATTGTACAAAAGCAACTCAAGGTCGTCAATACTTTAAAAGCGACGATTTCCCAAATTAAACAAGTTCAGCATACCGATACCGTCGGTTATAATCGAAGTGGCAAATTTGAACAAGCTAAAAAAATTGCTACTATAAATATTGGTTATGCAGACGGATTAGCTAGAAAAACAGGAAACGGAAATTATACCGTTTCCGTACAAGGAAAGCAGGCGCCTATTATAGGCAATGTTTGTATGGATATGTGTATGATTGATGTCACTTATATTCCAAATGCGCAAATAGGAGACGAAGTTATCATTTTTGGCGAGTCCCCTTCTGTCGTAGATTTGGCGAATTGCCTTGAGACAATCCCTTATGAAGTGTTTACAAGCGTTTCAAATCGGGTAAAACGCATCTATTTTAGGAACTAACCTGTTAAAGATACTTTAAAGTTAGTGTGAAGCATAGATTTACAAGACCTTTGCACGTATATTTTGCTAATTTTGTGTCCCTTATGAAATGGCGTTTTTACTTTTACGTCTACATTGTTGAATCATAATAAGGACTTTATATTTTAATATTATTTTCAGATGATAAAGCAGTTTGTATTATTCCTTTTTGTCGCTTTGTTTTTACCATTAGGTATCAATGCTCAAAACGAGGACCCAGTACTTTTTACCGTTAAAAATAATCCAGTTCACGCTTCCGAATTTTTATACATCTATTCTAAAACGAATCGGGATAAAGCTGATTTTTCTAAAGCGTCTTTAGAAGAATATTTAGATTTATACACTAAGTTTAAATTAAAAGTGCAGCGAGCGAAAGATATGCGCTTAGATACTATTCCTGCTTTGCAAAAAGAATTAGGAGGATATAGAAAACAACTAGCCGATTCTTATTTATTGGATAAAGAGGTAACGGAAAAATTAATCAAAGAAGCTTATGACCGTTCTTTGAAAGATGTCAGTGTTAGCCATATCATGGTAGCTTTAAAGAAAAACCCTACGCCACAAGATACTGCCATATCTTACAAAAGAATCATGCAAATTAAAAGTAAGTTAGATGGCGGTTCTGATTTTGTTAAAGTAGCTAAATCTTTGTCAGATGATAAATCTGCTACAAGCAATAATGGAAGTTTAGGATACTTCACATCTCCTTTCCCTAATGGTTTTTATGATTTTGAAACCGCTGCTTACAATTTAAAGAAAGGGCAGTATTCTAATCCTGTCAGAACACCAATTGGTTACCATATAGTTCGCGTAGATAATGTCAGACCAGCTAGAGGAGAAATGGAAGCGGCTCATATTTTAATTCGACATAAATCTCAAAATCCTAAACCTACTATTGATAGCATCTACCAATTATTAGAAAATGGGCAGAAATTTGAAGAGTTAGCAAAGATTTATTCTGCTGATAAAAAGACAGCGGCAAAAGGAGGCTATGTTGGTTTCTTTGGTATTAGTAAGTATGAGAAAGCTTTTGAAGATGCTGCTTTTGCATTGACCAAAGATGATACCTATTCTAAACCAATCAAATCTTTGGCTGGCTACCATATAATTAAGCGTATAAGCAGTAAACCAATTCCTGCCTACGACCAAGCTAAAGCTCGGTTAAAAGCTAAAATTCAAAAAGATAGCCGTTTTAATTTAGCGAAAGATGCTATGGTTAATCAAATCAAAACAGAAAATGGCTTCAAAGCGATGAATGGGACGATTAGTAAATTTGGCTCAAAACTAGATAAAGAATTTCTAACTTATCGTTGGAAGGCACCAACCGAAAATATGAATGAAGTTATTTTCGCTTTAGGTAAAGACCGACATACTCTAGGAGATTTTACTAAATATTTAGAAAAAGAATCTAGAAAAAGAATGCAATTAGCTAGAACAGGTACCGTTGTGGATGCCCTGACTACTTTGTATAATGATTACGTTACAGAAACAGCCTTAAAATATGAAGAAAGAAATTTAGAAGCTAAATATCCAGATTTCAAAGCATTAATGCGAGAATATGAAGAAGGTATTTTATTATTTGAAATAACGAAGAAGGAAGTGTGGGACAAAGCCTCTCAAGATACCACTGGTTTAAGAAGTTTTTACAATAAAAATAAAAATAAGTACAAGTGGGGAAAAAGAGCTGTGGTTAGTACTTATACGCTAAATGATGCGGCTCATATATCCGATAAGATTGGAAGCTTTGTTGAAAAAAATGCACCTGAGGCTGTTTTGGCGAAGTATAATAAAAATGGAAAAGAACCAGTTTTGCATCAAGCAACTACCACAGAACGAGGCAGGAATAAGCAAATCGATGCGCTTGATTGGAAAGCAGGAACACTTTCTAAAATGGAGATGGATAGAAAGAATAAGCAAATTACCTTTATGAAAGTGGAGCAAATCTTAGAACCTACGGCTAAGAAACTAAGTGAGGCTAGAGGATATGTTGTGGCAGATTATCAAGATTTCTTAGAGAAACAATGGTTAACAGAATTAAAGAAAGCTTATAAAATACAAACGAATAAGAAAGTTTTTAAAAGCTTGATTAAGAGATAAAATTGTAATCTTTTGGGTTGTGTAAAAGCTTTAAATGTAGATTTATCTTCGTAACTAAATATCTTAGTGAGAATTGTTTAATTGTTATTGTTACACCTTAGTTTTACAATAAAAATAACCATCAAACAATATAACAATCATTCACTAAATCATTAAAACGTTACGAAGATAAATTTTCACAAAATGAGCCTCTTACCACCCATCAAGGTTTAAATCATTCATTACAACCTATAAACAAATGTCGCTAAACCGGATTAGCGCTTGGCTTTTATCTATCACAAGCATTTTTCTTTTTGCTTGTCAGGCAACTCCTTCCTCCGAAGAAGCATCAGATGTTATATTAGCGACCGTTCAAAACAAATCTCTATATTTATCGGAATTAGATGGCATGTTTGCAGAAGATTCTCCTGCGGAAGATAGCGTTTTAATTATCAATGCCTATGTTGAACGCTGGGTGAGAAAAAGTTTGTTAATGCAGGAAGCTGAAAAAAACATTCCGAAAGATTTAAATATTGATGAACTTGTTCGGGACTACCGAGCTTCTTTAGTTCAATATACTTATGAACAAACTTTAGTGGAACAAGAATTAGATTCCATTATTACAAAACGAGAATTAAACGAATTTTACGAAAAAAATAAAGAGCAATACCAATTAGATGCGCCCATTATTCGTTGCAATTTTATTAAAATTCCACAAGATGCAGCTAATCTTTCTGAGATTAGAAATCTTTGGCAAGCGAATAAAACTGAAAACCATCAAAAATTATTAGACCTTTGCAATACCAATGCGACGGAATATCTTTTAGCAGATAGTATTTGGTATAAAGTAGAGGTGCTAGCAAAAGAGTTACCTAAAGGAACTATTACGAGTAATAATGTTGGCGGTAGAAAAGCTTTTACCATTCAAGATAATGACTTTGTATACTTTTTCCGATTATTGGAATTGGTGAATAGAAAAGCCATTGCTCCATTATCTTACATTGAAGACCAAGCTGCAAAAGTGATTTTGCATAGGAGAAAAATAAAATTACTCGAAGAAAAGAAAGAAGAATTATACGACCAGCAAACTAATCAAATTAAAGTATACCCTTACAAATCCTCATAGGATTTTGGTTATACAAAATAGGTTGTTGTGTTCAATATTAAAACCGTTCACTTTTTTATATGAAAAATAGAATCATTCTTGTATTTGCTTATTTATTGATAGCTTTTTCAGGCTACAGCCAGAAAGTTGTTATTGATAAAGTTATCAGTAAAGTTGGTGGAGAACTAGTATTACTATCTGAATTGGAAGAACAATTTGCTTATGCTGTTAGTCAGCAAGGAGGAAATGTTCCGCCTGAAGCTAGATGTGTCATTTTAGAACAAATTTTAGCCCAGAAATTATTATTGAACCAATCCAGACTAGATAGTATTGAAGTTGGGGAAGAAGAAGTAGAGACCCAATTAGATGCTCGATTCCAACGTATTCTTCAGATGATGGGCGATGATGTCAGTCAATTTGAGGCTTTCTATGGTCAATCTATTCCTAAGGCTAAAGAGAGCATGCGCACGGAGTTAAAAAATCAATTGCTGACTGATAGAATGAGGTCTCAGATTTTAAATTCCATTACCGTCACCCCTTCTGAGGTAAAAGCCTTTTTTAGTAGAATTCCTAAAGATAGCTTGCCCTATTTTAACTCTGAGGTAGAAATTCGAGAAATCGTCATGAAGCCAGAAATTAATACGGAGGAAGATAGAAAAGCTAGAGAGCAGCTCGAGGAAATCAGAATTAGAATTATGGAAGGTGGAGAAGATTTTGGCGATTTGGCTCGAAAGTATTCTGATGACCCTGGTTCCGGTAGACAAGGAGGTAACTTAGGAATGACAAAGCGAGGTAGTTTTGTTCCAGAATTTGAAGCAGCTGCCTATAATTTGGAAGAAATGGGCTACTCCAAAGTTATAAAGTCTGAGTTTGGGTATCACTTCATTCAATTATTAGAGCGTCGTGGTAATTCAATTAATACTCGACATATTTTAATCAAGCCAGAAATAACTGAAGCAGATTTAGCATTAACCGCTCAGCGGTTAGATAGTATTAAAACCATCTTAGAATCTGACTCTATTACCTTTTCTGTAGCGGTCAAACGATATTCTAATGATAAACAACAGAGTTATAATAATGATGGACTTATCGTAAATCCTCAATCTAATAATGCTATTTTTGAAGTAGGGGATTTAGATGTTGATATTTATTTTACGATTGATACGATGGAAGTAGGTGATATTTCTGCCCCTATCGAATATCTAGACCCTAGAGGAGAGAAATTATTTAGAATCATCTTATTACAGTCTCGGACAGACCCTCATAAAGCTAGCTTAGCAAAAGATTATTCTAAAATTCAACAAGCAGCAGTTAATGAGAAAAAGTCTCAATTTATTTCTAGTTGGGTTGATGAAAGAGTAGATGCTACCTTTATTAATATTGATAAAGAATATAAAGGATGTCCTTCGTTAGGGAAATGGCTAAAAACAGAGACTATAAAACCTTAATGCCTATAGTAACGTATAAAAAAAGCCCTTGATGGAAACTTCATCAAGGGCTTTTTTTATAAATTAGTTTTTTCTAAAATAAACTATCAATGATATTCTCTTCTGTAATACCTTCTGCTTCTGCCTTATAGTTACGAACAATTCTATGTCGTAAAACATATTTAGCAATCGCTTGCACATCTTCTTTATCAGGAGAATATTTACCACTAATAGCAGCATGACATTTTGCTCCTAATACTAGGTATTGAGAAGCTCTAGGTCCTGCACCCCAAGAGATATAATTATTGACTTTTTCCGTAGCCATCTTCGTCCCAGGACGAGTTTTCGAGGCTAAGCTTACCGCATATTCCAATACATTATCAGCAATAGGAATCTTACGAATCAAATTCTGGTAAGACAAAATTTGTTCAGCAGTTACGATATTTTTCAAATCATATCGCTCCATAGCAGTCGTAGCTTTAACGACTTGAATTTCTTCTTCATAAGAAGGGTAATCCAATGAAATATTAAACATAAAACGGTCTAACTGTGCTTCTGGTAGTGGATACGTCCCTTCTTGTTCGATAGGGTTTTGTGTAGCCAATACGAAGAAAGGAGACGGTAGTTTATGTCTAACTCCACTAACTGTTACAGACCGCTCTTGCATAGCTTCCAATAAAGCAGCCTGTGTTTTAGGAGGGGTACGGTTAATCTCATCGGCCAAAACAATATTGGAAAATATAGGGCCTTGATTAAATTTAAAGTGTCGGTCTTCATCCAATATTTCAGAACCTGTAATATCAGAAGGCATTAAATCTGGTGTAAACTGAATTCTTTTAAAATCCAAATCCAATACTTCTGCAATGGTACTTACTAAAAGTGTTTTTGCTAAGCCAGGTACACCGACTAATAAGCTATGACCATTACTAAAAAGAGATATAATAACTGCCTGAACGACATCTTCCTGCCCAATAATAACTTTACCAATTTCTTTTTTCAGGTCTCTATAAGATTGCGCTAAGGCATCCACCGCTTGAACGTCTGATTTATTTGCTGTTGCTGTCGCCATCGAGTGATTAGTAAATTTAAGGGATGTAAAAATGAGTGACTTCACTTTTATGTCACTACTAATTGATTATTAACAAGTTAAAAATAGAAATTTCAACAAAATTATTGTATAAAATCCAAATAATTTAACAGAAGTGTAACGTCTTGAATACCACCTTTGTTTCGGTAGTCCAAAAATTAAGCCGTAGTTTATTGATTTGGACAAGCCCATACCATATCGCTAATTTCATAAGATTTTTTTTGATAAGAATAATGCCACCACTCTGTTCGAATAGGTCTTAAATCGAAAGACTCCATCAAATCCTTCAATAATTGTCTATTGGCTTTAACTGTTGGCGTATGTTCGGTAAAAGTATGGTGTGCTGCTTTTCCAAAAAAATCATAAGGGGTACCCATATCCAATTCAACCCCTTTTTTATCAACGATAGTTAAGTCAATAGCTGCGCCTCGATTATGCATAGAGCCTTTCCAAGGAGGGGTGACGTAATTGGCATTAGGCACTTTAGCCCACAATTTTTCTTGAATGGGCTTGGGGCGATAACAGTCCAATAATTTCAAACTCAAGTTTTGTGCTTGAAGTTGTTGTTGTGCCTGTAAAATTAAGTTAGCGACCTCTGGACGTAAAAAACATCTGCCGCAAGTATACATTTTTTCATTAACAAAATTATCAGTAGTCGCATACTTTAAATCAAGGAAGATTGTGGTGTCGATAAGACCTATGTCCGTCCATGTGGCAGTATCATAGTCAAAAACAATAGGTTTAGGTTCTATTATAGGAAGCGATTGAATTGGTTGTGAAGAAGGTTTATCGTTTTTACAAAAAGTAAAAAGAAAGAGAGATAGTAAAAGTAATGACTTGAATAATTTCATAAACATCAGATTAGAACATAATTTACGACCTTATTTTATTCATCACTACCCTTTTTCTGCCGTATCTATTTGGATAAGGGAAGGTTTATCTAATACCAAATTTGTGTCCTCTCTACGGACAATGGTATCTTCAAATAAGGGGCGAATGGGCGTCGTATCTACTGGTAGATCAATTTCAGGACGAGGAGGTTTAGCAGGGCGATTGATTTTTCCACTGGTATCTACTTTACTTAAAGCCAACTGAATCATGACTGAATCTGAAATGACCAATGCTTCATCCATGGCTTCTTTAAAGCAGGTTG
Source organism: uncultured Saprospiraceae bacterium (assembly GCA_937974625.1). Lineage (GTDB taxonomy): Bacteria > Bacteroidota > Bacteroidia > Chitinophagales > Saprospiraceae > JAFMDF01. The sequence continues at coordinate 21,485 of CALJVJ010000105.1, read as the reverse complement.
CTTTCTTGTTTGCAACATGATGGTCTATTTTTTCTTGGACCATTTTTTCTATTAAGGTATGCTTAAGTGCTGCATTGTCATGACAAGCAGCAAAACAGAAGACCGTTAAAACAAAATAGGCAGCAGATTTTTTCAGTAAAAAATTCATGAATAACAATAATTGTAGGTATCGTTTTTTTGTAAAAATATCCTAAATAAGTTTTACATTTGGTGTTTTACCCGGATAATTTAGGGGAACATTTTTCTAATGCTCTATGGCCTATAAAATCAACATACCTTTTTATGCTTTTAAGCTGCATCTAGCGGATGGAAATATCCTTCAAGTGCCACTGATGGATGCAGAAGCTTTACGCATCAATGAACCTTTACATTTGTTAGCGGGAAAATATGCAGAAGTCTTTCAGCGAAAGGTATTAGATAAAGGAGGATTTGTCCAAATATTGAATGAATTTGTCGAAGGAGCGTATACAGAAAACTCATTAATCGTTAGCCTACCAGCCTCAAAAGATACAATTAGCTATCCTTCTTTATCCTTAGAATTTGATTACTTTTTTCAAGAGGTAGAAAAAGGTTTTTGGGGTATATTGCCGACACTTGGTATAGAAAGCTTTTCCTATAATTTGTTGACGCTAGAAGAAAATTTGGAAGATGCGATTCTGTTAGAATTTGCTCGAAAAGAGCGTTTAAAATCTGTGCAATCTATTCTTTCAGCGATTTGGTACGAATCGGTGACATTAGAACAAAAAGAGATAGGATTACAATTTCCGACACTAAAAGAGTTAGAAGCGTTAGGAGACGGGACACAAGAATTATTACTCCCCAAAATAGCGCAAAGAATTACGATTAATCGAAGAGTCGTTTATGGTCGAAAAGAAGCATTAGACCAACTAAGTAAAGCCTTAAAGGGGCGATTTAATAGAAACGTCTTATTAGTTGGCGCATCAGGAGTTGGAAAAACAGCTTTAGTCTGGGAAATTATTCGACAGCGAAATAAACGAAGGATTGACGGGGAGTTTTGGGAAACGACCGCCTCAGTAATGATAAAAGATTTGACGGGCAACACTGGTTGGCAAGATGGTTTATCTATGGTTTGTCGAGAATTAGCGAAGACTAAGGATATTCTATTTGTGCGCAACTTTATGGAGTTATTCGAAGTCGGTCAATATGAAGGGAATAGCGTAAGTATGGCGGATTATATGCGCCCGTTTATTGGAAGAGGAGAGGTGACATTAGTTTCGGAATGCACAGAAGAAGAACTGGCACGAATAGAATTGCGAAGCCCTAACTATTTGTCTTATTTTCAAATTATTCGATTAGAAGAACCAAGAAAGGATTTAGCCGAAATTATTATTAAAAAAGTCCAAGACTTAGCGGCTAATCGACAAATTAATATTGAAGAGGAGGCAATCAAGGAGACCCTTCGATTGAATAGAAGATTTACACCGTATGCAGGATTGCCGGGCAAACCCATACGATTTTTAGAAAGCATTTTAATTAACCAAAAACCAATTAAAAGAAAAGAAAAAAGAAGCCTTTTAGGTCGCTCTGAAGTGATTCAATATTTCTGTGAAGAGACAGGCATGCCTTCCTTTATGGTAGATCCAGAAGTCCCGATGAATCCATCAAAAATCAAGGAGGATTTTAATAATAATGTTTTTGGTCAAGAAAAGGCAGTTAACAGCATTGTAGATTTGTTGGCTTCCGTAAAAACAGCATTGACCAAAACAGGTAAACCAATTGCTTCGCTACTATTCGTTGGGCCAACAGGAGTTGGAAAAACAGAATTAGCAAAAGTATTGGCCCAATTTATGTTTGGGAGTCGAAATAAAATGGTGCGGTTTGATATGAGTGAATACTCAGATCCTTATTCTGTTATGAGGCTGACAGGGATGAGCTATGGGGCAGATGGGCTATTGACCGCTGCTGTAAGAAGGGAACCATTTTGTGTTTTATTATTTGATGAAATAGAAAAAGCACACCCTAATTTTTTTGATTTACTATTACAAGTTTTAAGTGAAGGTCGATTGACGGATAGTAGTGGGAAATTGGTAAATTTTTGTAGCACGATTATCATTATGACTTCCAATATTGGTGCGGCTAATTTACAAGGAAATAGAATTAGTCTAAGGAAAACAATCGATAAGGAAGCGGTAACCACCCATTTCATGAGTGCGGTGCAGCAGTTTTTTAGGCCCGAATTATTTAATCGGATTGATGAGGTAATACCTTTTGCACCTTTATCTAGTGAAGTGATTCATTTTGTAGTAGAAAGAGAAATTGGCATATTTAAAAAGTTAGAAGGTATTCAGTTTCGACGGATGGAATTAAAAATAACTCCAGCAGTTTATGACCATCTAGCAGCAATTGGATATAGCCCGGAATATGGAGCAAGACAGTTACAAAGAACCATTAAAGAACACTTAATTATCCCTTTAGCCCAGCAATTAAATCTACATGATAATGAAGACCAACTAATTGCTGAAGTGAAGGTGACGGATGGAAAAGTAGTGATTGATATTGAGGCAGACCCATTAGGTTTGGATTTATTATTAGAAGAATTAGAAAAGATTGACTACGCCGACTATGCAAGTGAATTGCGCCGAATGATTGCCAAATTGGAAGAAGGCAGGACATTTGTTCGGTTATTGAGCGATATTGAGATTTTGGAAAGAAAAAGGAAAAAGGCGAGTAAAAAATTCTGGGATGACCCCAAAATGGCGAAACAATATGCCTATCTTTTAGAAACGAAGGAACAACTACAAGGATTAAAAAAACAAATTGAAGCATACGAAGAGTCTTTATCTAGTGCCTACATGGGATTGACGACTTATGATGCTAACATCACAGAATATTTAAAAAGATGGAAAGCTGATTTATTTGATTTTAAAATTGAACTATATAGTCGAACCTACCCAAAATCCAATGAGACCTTTTTGGCAATTTATGGAATTGACGCACAAAAAGTTTTGGACTTATATGAACAGGTAGCAGCAAAAAAAGATTATAAAATAAGTGTAAAAACGGTTTGGTATAGAGAAAGTTTGTATAAAGCAACGATACCTTTTAAAGGAGATGAAAAAGTAGGTGAATTCTTAAAGGGTCGTTTTCAGAAAAAAGAGTACGCAACGATTGGTTTTGAAGTACCAGCTAGTAAAAAATTTAAAGCACAAGAAAAAGGGGATATTCTTTGTGGTATTATACTGCAACTAGAAGGAAAATGTGCGCATTTATTTTTAAAAAATGAAAGTGGGTTGCAACTATGGAAAGGGAAAAATCCACAAGAAGATAAACGATTTCATGTGACGGTTACAGAGGACTTGGCGGATATTCCTGATGGAATTCATCGAAAAGATTTCTATAATAAAATTCCCATCAAAAGAATTTTTTATTTCCAAACAATAGAAGATAAGCAAGCAAAGTGGTCGCTAGATATTAAAAACAAAGGTAATTATTCGACTTCTTTGTTAGAATTTAAGGATAAAGAATTTGAGCGAATATTAGATAGGGAGTTATTTTAAAGTCTATTAAATAAACCATATCAAAGATAAATGGACCATTTTGGATAGGCTAATTTTTAAATTATTGTGCACTCGTAACCTGAACTTGACGCCTGATTTGTGAACTTGAACGTGATGATTTTATGTCATTGCGGCTGCTAATCCTTTTTTTATAGCGTTTCTACCTGAATTTGTCGATAATACCTGCAATTTTTTTCTAAATCCTGCATTTTTATTTAACAGGAAAAAATGATGAACTTATTTTTTCATCATCATCATTAATGATACAACTATTTTACTCGATAGTTGGTCCTTATAATAACTGTTATAAATTACCCATATAAAAAAGGTGGCTACGTTTGTATCCACCCGACTGTTTTCAAACTCACGAAGTCTAAAAAGGAAGTGTTCAGTCAAAACAACTCCTAACACCCGACTTCCCAAAACCTTTTTTAATTATGAAAAAGAAACTCCAGACATTAGGGTTTTTAATGTTGTTCGCCCTAATTACCTCCATGCCATTACGTGCCAATAATATGGAGCATTACCCCAAGGTCAAAACCCTTCGAACAGAAATTATTTCTTTGATTAAAAAACCAGATTTAAGTTCTATTGCTAATCAAAAAGAGACGGTTAAACTTAGTTTTTTGGTAAATAATAAAAAGGAGGTAGTCGTTATAGATGCTTCAACTCAAAGCGAATTTTTGGAAAATTATATCAAGGAAGCGCTAAATTACCAGCAGATAAAAACAGAGTATGTTCAATTGAATAAAATCTATCACATTAAATTGGTATTCAAGAAAAAAGGATAGACGTTTAGAACATAAGTACTTACAGTGCCATGTGTTAATTAATTAGCATTTGGGACTTACTTTAAAAAAAATTTCGACCTATTTAGGGGAAGTGTAGTTTATGCTTTCCCTTTTCTTTTTTGATAAAATAAGAATGGTAAGGTTTTGGTACGTATGCTTATTGCAAGTCCACTATTTTAACAATTCCCCGAAGATATACTCAACTAAGTTTTATAATCGTTTTATCAGTAATCTTATTTATTCTTTAAATCAACTCAATGAAATTTATCTATCAACTGATAGTATTTTTATTATTGGTTATTCCCTTAGATGCTCAAACTCAGCAGTCGGAAGAGAATGGAAATATCGTTCCAAACCCAAGTTTCGAACGATATTCTGGAATTCCTTTGGGTTGGTTTTACAAGGGAAAGCATTTTACGGATGTGATGAAATTTTGGAATGCACCAACCGGAGCATCGCCTGATATTTTTGGACCGAAAGTGCGTATTCCAAAACATTGGGCAGAAAAAGGATTTGGAAACCAACCACCTCGAACAGGAAATTCGATGGTTGGTTTAACTGTTTATGGTTGCGAAGAAGGAAAGCCACATTGTCGAGAATACATCCAAATACAGTTGAAAGAACCATTAGTGATTGGGCAAAAATATTATTTTGAGTTTTATGTCAATCGACTTCCACGTTCTTTAAAGGTGAATAATTTAGGGGGATATTTTTCTGTTAAAGAAATAAATGCCATAGCAGATGATTTAATAGAGGCAACACCACAAGTAAAAGCAACCGAGATAATTAATACGCCTTTAAGTGGTTGGGTTAGTATTGCTGGTCGTTTTCAAGCAACCGAAGAATTTAACTATTTAACTATCGGTAATTTTGACACCGACGCGGCTACTAAGGTCAAATCTCATAAAAGAGAGCCTTTAAACTACGCTTATTATTATGTGGACGATGTATTACTAAAAAAGGAAGAACCGATATTAGAAGTCCCGATAAAAGCGGATGATTTAACAAAAATTCCTTTAGAAGAAGGTAAGATAGTAACGCTAAAAAATATCTTTTTTGAAACGGATAAATCCGAATTATTACCTCGTTCTTACGTTGAATTAAATAAGCTATTAACGCTGATGCGTACCAATCCCAATATGGTAATTGAAATCAGAGGACATACGGACATTAGAGGCAAAGTGGATTATAATAAGTACTTATCTCGAAAACGCGCAAAAGCGGTAGTCCTTTTTCTAATTGATAACGGTATAAGCCCTGCTAGAACTTTGTATAAAGGGTTTGGTAGCGAATTGCCAATAGCTGAAAATGATACCGCAGATGGTATGCAATTAAACCGTCGGGTAGAGTTTAAGATTTTAAGTAATGATATTAATTAACGTACCAGCTTCTTAATTGCTTTTTCTGCTTTATTAAATTTAAATCCTTTCCATACCTGTTTCATTTTTGCCTGAATTTCTTCATTGCAAAGATTTCCTAAACTTCCTTCATGTGAGTGTTTTACGGTCGTGTCAGGCTGAAAATTTCCACTATCTATATCTTTGCCCACAATTTTATAAGCATCTCTAAATGGGATACCACTCAATACTAAATTATTCACTGCTTCTACACTAAATAAATATTTATATTGCTCGTCCTCTACGATGCCTTCTTTGATGTGCATGTTTTGTAGCATATAGGTAGCTATTTCTAAACAACTTTTTAAATCTTCAATCGCAGGAAATAAAGATTCTTTTAGCAATTGAAAGTCTCTGTGGTATCCAGCTGGTAAATTATTGATGGTCATACTAATTTCAGTAGGTAGGCTAAGTAGCTTATTACATTTAGCTCGAATCAGCTCAAATACATCGGGATTCTTTTTGTGCGGCATAATACTCGAACCCGTAGTCAATTCGTCTGGAAAACTGATGAAACCATAATTTTGGTTACAATACAAACAAGCATCCATCGCAAATTTGCCTAAGGTACTAGCTATTGAAGCCAAGGCAAAGCTTAAAAACAACTCAGATTTCCCTCGACCCAACTGCGCATGTACCACATTATAATTAAGGTTATCAAAACCCAATAATTCGGTAGTCATAGTTCGATTGAGCGGGAAAGAAGACCCATAACCCGCAGCAGACCCAAGGGGATTCTGATTGACAATTTTATAAACAGATTGCAATAAAGTCATATCGTCCACTAATGATTCCGCATAGGCTCCAAACCACAATCCGAAAGAAGAAACCATTGCTACTTGCAAATGCGTATAACCGGGCATTAAGGTAGCTTTATGTTTATTACTTAGTTCTAGGTAAGTTTCAAATAAGTGATTAGTTGTTTCGGCTAAAGATTTAATTTCTGCCCGAAAAAATAAGCGCAAATCCACTAAAACTTGGTCATTTCTAGAACGACCACTGTGAATTTTTTTACCAATATCTCCGAGTTCTGTAGTAAGCAATAATTCTACTTGAGAGTGGACGTCTTCGATACCATCTTCAATAATAAAGTCTCCTTTGATGGCTTTTTTGTAGAGTTTTTTAAGTGCTTGTTGCAATTGACTTAGTTCTTCCTTTTCAAGTAAGTTGATACTTTCCAACATTTCAATATGCGCCAAGGAGCCTAAAATATCATATGCTGCCAACCACAAATCAAGTTCTCTATCTCGACCAACCGTGAAGTTTTCTATTTGTTGATTGATTTGCGTATCCTTTTGCCAAAGTTTCATGCGAATGATTTTTTGATGAAACGCAAAAGTAGAGGGTACGACCTAATAAAAAAAGGAAGTCCTAGTAAAAGAACTTCCTTTTTTGGCAAATAATGCCTGTTAAAACTTGGCTATTGCTTTAGGCTAATCTATTTCAAAGTCACCGAGCCATTTGATTTATTAAAATAAACTGGCGTACCATCTGCTTTCATCACTTCAATCACAATTGGCTTACTAGAAAATTTAATCTTAGATTTTTCTGCACTATCACCAATAACTCTAAATACCACTTGGTAAATATTAGTGCCATTAGGCAAATTGACCCCTTGAACAGATTGGTCGTACCAAGCTAAAAGTAAATTTCCCTCTTGGGCTTCTTTTAAGCCAAAGTTTTCTCCACTCAGGTCTTTCATTTTAAAATTATGCACCTTTTCAAATTGAAGTACCTTAGGGTCCCAGTTCATACTATATTGCATGGAAACAATTTTATCAAAATCAGTAACATTAACGTCTACAAAAATCAAATCCCCTTTACGACCTACTTCGTGAGAAGCGCCAATAGCAAACCCTGGTTGCGCACTTACACTTCCACAGTTCACTTTCAAAGAATATTCGCCTGATTTACCAATGCTAGCATTATTTTTGGAGAAACGCTTGGCTTCTCCTTGCAAATTAGCATTAGCATATACTTTTACATCACAACCTATCGGAATTCGTAAGCCTTCTAAGGAAGTCAGTCCTCTATTTTTTAATTGCCCATAAGCATATTTACCTGGTTTAAGTTCTACTCCTTGACCACTAAATCCTGCTTGACCGAATGCTTTTACTTGAGCTTGTGTAGTTGCAGAAAAAAACAAAAGACCGATAAAAAGCGTAAGTGTAAATTTTAATAATTTCATTGGATTATTTATTTGTGTAATAAAGAAGAAAATCATTGATAATAAAGACTTCCTTCAAGTATTAAAGTTCATCAATAAAGTAACGAAATTTTTGCTAGAAAAGATACACTGTTTTTGTTAAGTAATGTTTAAATAATAACTCGTCTTTTAGTAGGCGAACCCTCCAAGGGTTTCAAACCCTTGGAGGGTTCAATTAGAGGAGTATTTACTACAATTCTTGTATCCGAAGATTTCTCCACCGCACTTTAATGCCTCCGCCATCGTGAATCTGTAATGCAACTTGTCCCATAGCTGCACCTATTTTAGCATCTGTAATAGTAATCATTTCTTGACCATTGACCCAAGTCGTAACGGTATCTCCCATGGCTTTAATCCGCATCTTATTCCATTCTCCCATTTTTAGGGCTTTATCTTTTTCGGGGTCTGGTTTGATTAACCAGCCTCTACCATAGGACTCATAGATACCACCTGTGTTATTATTTGGAGGAGCTACTTCTGCTTGCCAACCTGTGATTTTTGTACCTTCAATAGAAGAGCGGAAAAAGACACCGCTATTACCATTTGCTTCCTGCTGAAATTCAAGCGTTAAGTCAAAGTCCTTGAATTTTTTAGTCGTTGCCAAATATCCATATTGTTTATCAGGACCACTTTCACAGACTAGATTTCCATCTTGAACGTACCATTTTTCTGTTCCATAAATTTCCCAACCCGTTAAATCTTTTCCATTGAAAAGAGAAGTTGTTCCATTCGAATCATTTTTGCTTCCCAAAACAGTATTTTTGACAGAGCAATTGGTTAGGCATAAAACAACAGCCAAAAGAGATAAAATTTTTGATAACATAATTTTTATTTTTTTCCTATTAATAATGGGGCAAAATAAATTTGCTAATTTGATTCAGTTCCTGTTAATTATAAAAAATAAATTGGTCATCTTGCTTTATTTTTTCATTAATATTAAAGTTTTTTGATTTTAATATTTCGAAATTTAATGTCATTCCCCCAACCTTGCAATCCGATATGCCCTGTAGTATTCTTAGCAAAATACTGCTTATTAAAATTACTATTCGCAATTAGCTCTTTCCATTCTGTTGAGTTAAAATCATATTCAATGCATAGTTTTCCATTTAGCCAATGTTCAACCTTCCCTTTTTCTACTTTAATTCTAGCAGTGTACCATTTTTCTTTCATAATAGCAGGATTGATAACTCCATCATATAAATTAAAGGCATCTCCTGTCAAATGTTTGTGCATAAAATCTGCGCCTTGGGTATTTAGGTAAGTTTGGTTATCTACCAATTGATATTCTGGCGCACTCTGATAAATTGGCTGGTCCGCAATTTCTTGTACAAAGTAAAATATCCCACTATTCGCAGCCTCCGTTAATTTAAACTCTATCATAAAATCAAAATCACTATACTTTTCTTTGGTAATCAAATTATCTTTACCTCGCCCTAGAATTTCGCCATTGGCAGCCTGCCAAGTTGCAGGAATGGCACCTCCCTCCATATTATAGCCTTTCCATTTATCTAAAGAGCGACCATCAAATAATAATTCCCAACCATCAGTTTTTTCTTTTTGGGTAATTGAATTGGTCAATTCTACGACTTGGACTTTTTCTGGTTTTGCTTCTATTTTTTTAGTCGTTGGAGTTTCAGATTGATTCTGACAGGAAAGAAGGAACGTGAAAAGTAAAAGCACATAAAAAAGTCGATAATTCATTATTCGTATTTTTAAAATTAAGGGCGTTAGATTTACTCACTTATTATTCGGCAAATTTCCTTAAAAAAGCAGGGTACTTAGTGTCAAAAATACCCAAAGTTATTTAATATTTAAGGTTTTTCGATTTTTAGAAATTAAAATTTTGCAAACAAATCAATAATCCGTATCATTGACGGATGCTAATTTAAAGATTCATGATTGACGGAAAATTTATTTTTCGTCGCTTCTTATTTTCAAAACGAAAATCTAATTTAAAGATGACAAACGAAAAAAAGCTTTTTTATGGTAGTTGTTTTGCCCTAATTACAACTGCATTGTCGTTCAGTTTAAGAGCGGGTGTACTGCCTCAAATACAAGATGAATTGGGACTAACTGGTCAACAATTGGGATTTATTAACCAAATGTGGTTCTTAGGATTTCCAATAGCAATGGTCATTGGAGGTCTAGTATACCATACTGTGGGTGGAAAACGAATTATGTTATTTGCCTTTTTTGCCCATATGATAGGTATTATCATGACGATTTATTCTGGTAGTTATATGGCATTATTAATTTCTACTTTATTAATAGGCTTAGGAAATGGATGTACAGAAGCTGCCTGTAATCCTATGATTGCAGATGCTTATGAAGGAAATATGATGAGCAAAATGATGAATCGTTTTCATATGTGGTTTCCAGGAGGTATTGTGATTGGAAGTTTATTATCCAAATTTATGACTGACGGAGGTGTCGGGTATCAAATGCAATTAGCAATGATGGTCATTCCTACGTTGATTTATGCCTATTTATTTATCTCTTCAGATTGGCCAAAAGCTAAAGTTGCAGAAGCTGCTTCAATTACGAGTAACTTTAAAGCAATGTTTTCTCCGTTATTTTTATTTATGGCGGCTTGTATGGCATTGACAGCTATTTCAGAGTTTGGGCCACAACAATGGTCTAGCTTGATTTTAGCTAAAAGTGGTGCTCAGCCAATGTTGATATTAGCTTTAGTAACAGGTGTGATGGCTGTTGCTCGTTATTTTGGAGGAGAAATGGTACATCAATTCAATACAACAGGCGTTTTATTAGGTTCCGCAATTTTAGCAGCTCTCGGTGTTTATTTACTAAGTACACAAACTGGAAATATGGCTTATGTTGCTGCCTTCATTTTTGCATTGGGAGTAGCTTATTTCTGGCCTAATATGATTGGGTTTGTAGCAGACTATATTCCAGAAAGTGGTGCTTTAGGTATGTCAATAGTTGGTGCGGTAGGTATGTTTTCTACTTCAATCTTCCAACCAATTATCGGTAGATGGATTGACAGTGATAAGGCAATAGCTGCCGAAACAGGACTTACTGGAGATGAATTAGAATTGGTTGCAGGACAGGCTACTTTAGGGACAATGGTTACCTTCCCTGCAATATTAATTGTAGCCTTCGGTATTCTTTATTTCTGGATGAAAAATCGAACGCCTGCTTCGGTTTAATTAAGCGATATAAAATATTAATTTAAATAAAATAAAAAAGCGGTATCGAACATGTTTCGATACCGCTTTTTATATTTAAGCATCCCTAAGAAGGATTAATTTTTTTAAACTGTCGCTCCAGCTACTTCCTTTATCCATTCTGAAGTTACTGATTTTGGTCGCTCTAATGGTAATCCTAAGGCTCTAGACCAGCATTGTGCTGCTAATACTCCTAACGCTCTCGAAACACCAAACAACACGGTATAGAAACTGTATTCAGTCATTCCATAATGAACCAATATTGCTCCTGAGTGCGCATCAACATTTGGCCAAGGATTTTTCACTTTACCTAACCCTTGAAGAATTGGAGGTACTACTTCAAAAGCTTTCCATACTACTTCTACAATATCAGACTTCTTAATATATTCTTGTGCAAAAACTTTTTGTGCCGTGAATCTTGGATCTGGTTGTCTTAAAACGGCATGACCATAACCAGGGATTACTTTCCCTTCAGCTAACGTCTTATTTACATAATCTGCAATCTGTTTTTTGGTCGGTTTTCTTGTACCAATTTCATCTATCATCTTAAAGACCCACTTGATTACTTCTTGATTCGCCAAACCGTGTAATGGTCCTGCCAAAGCATTCATTCCAGCCGCAAACGATAAATAAGGGTCACTCAAAGTAGAACCGACTAAATGCACAGTATGTGCCGAGGCATTTCCACCTTCGTGGTCTGCATGAATGGTTAAATACAGCCGCATCAAACTCTTGAAATCATCTCCTTTGATTCCTAACATGTGGGCAAAGTTACCTGACCAATCTAAGGAGTTATCTGGCGCAATGTGTTTGTCATTATGGTAGGTACGTCTGTAGATATAAGCAGCAACTCTAGGCAATTTTGCAATTAGGTTCATCGCATCTTCGTATGTTGCGTCCCAATACTCTAACTTATTCATTCCTTCCGCATATCGCTTGGCGAATACCCCCTCCGTCTGCATAGAATTGATAGCAATCGTGAACTGAGTCATCGGGTGCGTATCCTTTGGTAACGCTTCTAATACTTTGAATGTGTGCTCAGGAACACCCGCTCTTTTTCTCCACTCTGCACTCAACCATGCCGTCTGCTCATCTGTTGGAATTTCTCCTACCAACATTAACCAAAATAATGCTTCTGGAAGCGGCTCCTTCCCTCCTGGTACTTTTGGTAATAATTCTCTTAATTCAGGAATAGAATAGCCTCTAAAGCGAATCCCTTTTTCTGCATCTAAGGAAGAGGTCTCCCACACCATCATTTTGATGCCTCTGGCTCCGCCAAATACTTGACCTAACTTTACGTCACCAACAACTTGATTGCCATTAGCTTTTACAATAGCTCTTATTTCTGTTCTTAATGCAGCCGACTTTTCGTGAAACTTCTGTTTTAATACGTCCATTCTATCTTGAATATTTAAATTTTTATTAGTTATCTATATTATCTACAAAAAATAACAAAAAACGTTTAGTTCTTTCCTGAAAAATTAGAAATTTAATTAGGATAAATGACGTTTAGTTATTTTTCGGGTAGTTTTGTATTAGGTATTTTTACCTTTAAAGAGTTGAGAATCCTCCAAAAGCTACAAAAATACGCATCTACAAGGAAAAGAAACAAACAAAATCAGAAATTATATGCCTGCTAGACTTATTTCTATCCCATTTTTAATTTTAACAGCGCTCTTTGGTTACTTGACGCTCGAAAAAAATGATATTTTTTCTGGTTTCCTTTTGGTTTTTGTCATTGCCTTAGCACTTATTTATACTTTTAGTCCTCAAATAAATTGGTGGTGGTACAAAAGGTTCCCGCCTGACATTGACAAACAAATGAGACAATTATTAATAAAGAATCTTCCTTTTTATAATAACTTGTCTGTCAACGATAAAAAGAAATTTAGAAACCGAATGGCGCTGTATATGATAGCTGTAGATTTTATGCCCAAAGGTTGGGATAATGTTCCAAGTGATATTAAAGGAGTCGTCGCAGTAAATATTGTACAAATGACTTTTAATCAAAAAGATTTTTTGCTACCAATGTTTGAAAGAATTGTTGTTTATACGATTCCATTTCCATCACCTCAATTTCCAGAAACTCTACATGCCTCGGAGATTTTTGCGGAAGACGGCGTCTTACTTTTCTCTGCTCAACAAATGATGTGGCCCTTTTTGCAACCAAAGCAATATTACAACCTTGTTTTGCACGAATACATCAAAGTTTATCAATTGTCTTATCCTAATAAAGAGTATCCTAGTTTAAAAGAGGAAGATTGGCAAACACTGACACAAATCAGTAAATTTAAAAAGGAGCATGTAACTGGAATAATTGGGCTAGCAGAAATTGACCCAAGTGTTGTAAGTGGGACCCTATTTTTTACACATCCTGAAAAGTACAAAGCAATCGCTCCTAACTTATATAAAAAATGGGAAGCTATTTTTGCGTAGAAAGGAAAGAAAACACTTTTAACCTCGAAAGACTAATAATAATTCGTCTACATGACAGCGCATCCAACTTGGTATTGGGCTGCCACTTTCTTCTATAAATTCAACAGAGCCATTATCAAAAGCCTGATATTTCCAAATATGCTTTTTCCCTTTACCATTCGTAAAAGAACCAAATTTCATAATATACTGTAGTTCCCATCCATCTTGAAAACGATTCAATTCAATATCGTTCCCAACTACTTTTGGGACGCCTAAATCTATATCTACAATTCCTTCGATATCTTCAAATTGACTGGCTAAAGCAGCCATGTTAAGGGGCGCTTTAGAGCGAATGGTTAAGGCATCTTCCGTATCATTCCACACAACATGCTTTTCAATAACTAACTCATATTCGTCTAGTAAGTCATTAATATCAGCATTTTCTGTTTCACTAATACCGTCTCGTAGTGGAGCTGCCCAATCAACATCTTTTTCATAAATGATTACCAATTGGTCTATAGATGGGTTTGGAAAAGTATGAACATTGCACTTAGCAATAGATTTTGCCGTCTCGTCGCTTATATAAACTTTAGTCAAAAGGTCATAAACCATTTCAATTGTTGGTTGAGGAATACTAACATTTAAGTAGCGAAGGTCTTCTTTTTCTGCTTCTATTCTCAATGCTAGTCTTGCGGCATCTCTTCTGAATTTTCGTTCTAGACTTTTAGGAATGTCATTTTGTATTCCTATATCACTAACGAAAGTCGCCTTAGGCGTTTGCCCGATTGCCGAAAAGCTAATACAAAGAAATAGCAAGAACGACAAGTAAAAAGTAGTATGTTGATAAGTACCTAAATTTTTCATAATCAGAGCAAACGGTAATTCTTAATTATTAGGGAAGGGGCTGCAATTTGAGTTCGGATTGGGAAATACACAAGGAACCAAACATCGTAAAATTAGTTAGTTCTATTTTCCAATTCTCTAACTCTTGCTATTACAAAAAACAGACCGAGAATGTCTGAGGTAGTTTATATGGAACGGAAATAGCAGTTATTTAACTTAAATCCTTGATTCGTAATTACTTTTAACATTTTATTAGTGAAATAAAAGCAACTTGGCGGGTTATTAAATATAAAAACGGGAAATGAATCTTTATAGATACCTTGTTTTAGGAACTTTGAAAAATAGATTTACCTTTTTCAAATGATTATTTTTCAGAATGTTTTTTTTATTCAAAAAAAATCAATTGAAAAAATCAAATGGTAAATTTATTTTTTCATCATTATTTTGAATTTCTTCGTTTTGATTAGGAATGGTACATTAATAAATTGTGTTTTATACGTAGTTATTTTTTTCTTATACAAGGCAAAAAACATGAACGAATGTAAATTCGTGAACCACACAGCGAATGGGATGTTAAGGAGAAAAAGAACAAGTAGCAGAATGTAAATTTATTATTGAACTATTCCATATTAAGTGATTTGACAAAAAAATAAACTATCCGATGAAAAAATATAATCGAATTATTTCTTTTTTGGTGTTTGCATTGCTCACCTTAAATGGTTGCACACCTAGGGTGATTGGACAAACGTATGTCACAAAAAACAATGCAACGGGGAAAGCTCAAAAAGTATATAATCGAGCCAATCAATATAAGAAGAATAAAGTATTCGATAAGGCTATTAAAGATTTTGAAACGGCCATTAAGCTAGAACCGACTTTTATTGATGCACATTATCAATTGGCAAGTATCTACTTTAATGAAAAAAATCATCTTTTAGCCAAACAAGGATTAGAAACGGTTATTAGTATTGACCCTAATTATAAAACAGCCGCCTATTTTTATTTAGGGTTAGCGCATTGGGAAACGGATGATTATGAAAATGCAGCGAGTAATTTTGAGCAATTTTTACAATCTGATAATAAAAGCAAACGCTTAAAAGCTAAAGCGGAGACGTATTTAAAAAATAGTCAATTTTCGGCAAAGGCAGTTAAAAGTCCTGTTCCGTTTGACCCAAAACCATTAGCAAAAACGGTCAATACTTCATCACCAGAATATTTGCCGTCAGTTACAGCAGAAGGCAATCAATTAGTTTTTACAAGAAGAATAAGAGGCTATGAGGATGTTTTTATAAGTAAAAAAATGGATGGTGAATGGTTAGAACCAACACCATTATCAGATATTAACACGGAAGAGAATGAAGGGTCTCAATATATCTCTGCCGATGGTTCGCTTATCGTCTTTGTAAGGTGTAGTGATAGGCAAGGTTACGGAGGCTGTGATTTATATTTTTCAGAGAAAAAAGGAGACGCATGGACAAAACCCGAAAATATGGGGCAACCAATTAACACCCGCGGGTGGGAATCTCAGCCCTCTCTATCTGCGGATGGAAATACGTTATATTATGCAAGTAGTCGAACAGGGACTCTTGGAGGAAGGGATATTTGGCGGTCTCAAAGAAAAGAGAATGGAGAATGGAGTAATCCTGTCAATCTTGGTAGCAAAATAAACACAACAGCAGATGATGAATCGCCTTTTTTTCATCCTGATGGCAAAACATTATATTTCATGTCTTCTGGTCATGAAGGCATGGGCGGCTATGATTTATTTGTAGCAAGAAGAACAACCGAAGAAGGATGGAGTGCTCCTCAAAATTTAGGTTATCCAATCAACACCAAAGGGAATGAAGGCGCATTGTTTATCACTTTGGATGGAACAACGGCTTATTTCACCAAAGATAATTTACCAGAAGATGATATAGAAAAATTGACCTCTCGAAGACAACCAGATATCTTCACCTTTGAGGTGCCAAAGGCTTTGCGGCCAACCCCCGTAACCTATGTAAAAGCAACGGTAAAAGATGCGGTAACCACGAAAAAAATAGCCAATGCAAAAATTGAAGTGATTGATCTAATGACCAATGAAGTTTTTTCTACCTCTAAGACAGATGCTTATGGTACATTTTTGACTTGTTTACCAATGGGTGGGAATTATGCTTTAAATGTTAACAAAGAAAAATATTTCTTTCATTCTGAAAATTTTGAATTACTAGAAACAAGTAGTTTGCAAGAACCTTATTTATTAAAAATCAAATTGCAGCCTATTCCTGTAGAAAGAACTAGTGAAGCTCTCGTAAAATCCGAACCTATTGTCTTAAAAAATGTTTTCTTTGAGTCTGGTTCTGCGGAATTGAAAATGACATCTTTAGTGGAACTAAATTACTTAAAAGATTTATTAGCTGGTAATGCTACTCTTCGCATTCAAATCAATGGGCATACAGATAACGTAGGTACGGAAACGGATAATTTAACTTTATCTCAAAATAGAGCCAAGGCGGTCCAAGATTATTTGATTAAGGAAGGGATTACTGCAGACAGATTAAGTTATAAGGGTTTTGGCGAAAGTCAGCCGATTGATACAAACGACACCGAAGCAGGCAGGAAAAATAATCGACGAACGGAATTTATTACGAAATAGAAGGAACGCCAAGGAACTCTGAAAAAATAAATTTACAAATTTTAAAATGAATCTTCTTTCAATGGGTTGTAAAACCTATGGAAAGAAGATTCATTTTAAAATTCAACTGGTAATTTTACTTTTTCAGTAATACTAAAAATATAAATGGAATTAAATTACAAATCATTTGGAGAAGGTTACCCCATTATCATTTTACATGGGCTATTTGGCACTTTAGATAATTGGCAAACAATCGCTAAAAAATTAGCAGAGAAATATTCCGTTTACATTATTGACCAGCGGAATCACGGACGTTCTCCACATGATGATGCGTTTGATTATGGGGTGATGGCAGATGATTTGCAAGCTTTTATGGAAAGTAATTGGATATATGAAGCACATATCATTGGGCATTCGATGGGCGGGAAAACAGCTATGCAGTTTGCGCTCAATTATCCAGATTTAGTCAATCAATTAGTAGTTGTTGATATAGCGCCAAAAGCTTATGAAGGTGGACATCAAACCATCTTTGAAGCCCTTTTATCACTTAATTTAACCAAAATAACGAGTAGAAAAGAGGCAGATGAGTTGTTGCAACCAAAGATTAAGGAGTTTGGTGTTCGGCAATTTTTACTAAAAAATCTAACTCGGCAAAAAGCAGGTGGATTTAAATGGAAAATGAATTTGCCTATTATTTACCAAAATTATGAGCATATATTATCAGCCATTGAAAGCGAAGATGCGTTTGATCATCCAACCTTGTTTATCAGAGGAGGAACGTCTGATTATGTGAAAGCAGAAGATATGGCACCTATTAAAACCTTATTTCCTTCGGCGGAGTTGGCAACAGTAGCAAAAGCAGGACATTGGGTACATGCAGTGGCACCCGATACCCTACTTGAGTTAGTAGTTGACTTTTTGAAAAGAGACTGATTTAATATCAAATGAAACTTGAATTTATATAACTTATTTGATACTTTTAGCCTGTAGAATAGGGGCGGAGTAATACTTACAAAGTTAAAACAACCGAAAGGTATAGCATGAAAGATAAAACATTGACGGGTTTGTTGGCACTAATATTAGGGTCAATTGGAGTACATCGGTTCTATTTAGGGCAGACCAAACTAGGTATCCTCTATATAATTTTGCTATTTACGGGTGTTTCGGCAATACTTGGTCTGATTGATGCAGTTATCTTCTTGACGATGAATCAAGAAGATTTTGATGATAAATATAATACAGAAGGAGCTAGTTATGAGCGTACCCAAAGAAGAAAAACGTCCCCAGAAACACGCCGCAATCAAAACTCCCGATATGTTGACCATCGGAAAGGCTCAAAAGACCCAAGAAGAAAACCTCCCGTGGCAACGAGAAAGAAGAATCCATTTAAATTAAGTGGGATTCAAAAATATAAAGACTACGATTTTGAAGGGTCAATTGAAGATTTCAAAAAAGCCTTAGCAGTAGATTCTAAAGATGTTGCAGTACACTTTAATTTAGCTTGTGCTTATTCTATTACCGAACAAGCTGCAAAATCGCTGACACATTTAGATTTGGCTGTCAAAAACGGCTTTGTCGATTTTGATAAAATAAAAGAGCATGATGCATTAGCTTATATAAGGATTCAAGATGAATTCGAAGACTTTGTCAAAAATGGTTATTGCTTAGACTCCCCAATGACTGAAGAGCCATCCCCGACTGTAAATGAAGAACCCAGTATTTCTACTGACCTACTAGAGCAAATTAAAAAACTAGGCGAATTGAGAGAAAAAGGGTTTTTAACCGAAGAAGAATTCTCTGCTCAAAAGAGAAGATTATTAAGATAATCTTTTTTGCAAAATCCCCCTTTTGTTAAGACTTAACATGAAATTTCATACAGCTGCTTGCTTATCAATTTCGCTATAAGAAGTTGATGAAGTGATTCATTTTAAGCGATATCAACTAACAAAAGGAAAGCAATTTATAACTTTTAGCATAGTCTAAAAACAAACCAAACTACTATGATAGCGAAGACTTTAGTTTCTAATGAGATAATTCCACTACGCACTTCTGATTCAGGGAATGAGGCTTTGTCCATCATGAATGAATTTGGTGTGCGACATTTACCGATTGTCAATAATAAACAATTATTGGGGCTTATTTCGGAAGATGATATTTTGAATTTTGATGTAGAAGAAGCTGTTGGTTCTTATAGACTTTCTACCTTTCGTCCATACGTCAAAGAAAGCGATCATGTGTATGAAGTCATTAAAGTATTGTCTAAGCAGAAATTAACTTTAATGCCTGTAATCAATGCTGACGAAGAATATGTTGGTTTAATTTCTCAAGAAGATTTAATTCATTATTTTGCAAGAATAGGTTCTTTTACAGAGTCTGGGAGTATTGTCGTTTTAGAAATAAATCGTCGGGATTATTCTCTAGTAGAAATCGCTAGAATTGTAGAATCAGAAGGAGCTGCTATTTTAAGTTCCTTTGTAACGTCCAACTTAGACTCTATGATAATAAACGTTACCCTAAAAATTAATCGTCCAGATTTAGGCAGTATTATCGCCACGTTTGAACGTTTTGAATATAATATAAAGGCAACTTTTTCAGAAGAACAATACAATAATACTATTAAGGAACGCTACGATATGTTGATGAGCTATTTGAATATTTAAACAATGCTTCCCGACAATTCTGTATTTATCAATACAAAGAACGCGCTATTATTCTTATCTTACCTTACCTTGAGAGCACTACTACGCTTCGATTCATATTTAATGGTAGCCAGCAATTTTTTTAAAAGAAAACCTAATAATTATGAAGATCATAATTAAAGCACTCTTTTTTTTAGTACCACTCCTATTGTTTAGTTGTAAAGGGAAAGATGCCAACATTCCTACTCCTACACCAGAAGTAGAAATGCCTACGAATGAAAATCCATCAACGGGCAATCCAACAATAGGTACCGAACAATACTTAAACGAGAAGTCGGATTATATTTTTGACCAAAAAAAATTACCCACCTTTGAATTGACCTTACCTGCTGCAGACTTAGCAAAAATAGATGCAGACCCAACGGCAGAAGAATATGTAGAAGGAAGTCTGACATTCGAAGGAGAAACGATTAGCCCAGTTGGTATTCGATACAAAGGTTCTATTGGGGCTTTTGTTGGATGTCTTTCAGGTTCAGATTGGGCCAATCCATCTGGTAGAAAAACCTGCACTAAATTGTCAATGAAAATCAAGATTAATTGGAATGACCCTGATGCGAGATTCTATGGGCTAAAAAAATTACAATTTCATTCTCAAAATAATGACGATAGCCAAATGCGAGATAGGTTAGGTTATTGGTTCTTCCGCAAGATGGAGGTACCTGCCCCAAGAGCTATTCACGCAAGGTTAATCGTGAATGGGGAATATATGGGACTATTTGCATTGATTGAACAAATTGATGGCAGATTTACTCGACATAATTTTGAAGATGGAACAGGTAATTTGTACAAAGAAATATGGCCATTAAAAAGTAACGGAAATCCTTTCTCTACTTCTGAGTATATCGACCATTTAAAGACAAATGAAGATGAGAACCCAACAGCAGATATGATAAGTAGTTTTGCACAAGAAGTTGCGGATGCCAAGACAGAGGAACTACAAGCGGTTGTCTCTAAATGGATGAAGATAGATGAAATCATTTCTTATGTAGTCGTAGACCGCGCTATTCGAAATGATGACGGCGCTTTTCATTGGTATTGCAATAGTGGAGATTGCGCTCCTCATAATTTCTATTGGTATGAAGAACCGACTGCCAAAACTATGCATTTAATTCCTTGGGATTTAGATAATGCCTTTGAAAATATTATTGCCAATGCCAATCCAGTTACGCCCATTGCGGATGGGTGGGGAGAAATAAGTGCAGATTGCCAACCATTTGTTAATGGATTTTTAGGGCTTAGACAGCGTTCTGCTGCTTGCGATAAATTGATAGGTACTTGGGCTAGTTTCACAGAGGAGTACGAACAAAAGAAACAAGAATTTATAGGTGGTCCATTTTCCGAAGAAAGAATCAATGAGAAATTGGATGAGTGGACCGCTCAGGTTAGAGCAGCTACGGAGGAGGCAAACCAAACCCACGGAGATGCTATTACGATTGATAAATGGGAAAAAGCAGTTGATAATTTAAAAATACAGTTACAGTTTGCTAGGAATAAATAGTGTTTATCCTTAAAGATAGTAAGCCATAGAAATCAAAACCCGACGACATGAAAAAAATCACCCCCTTTGTATTGTTTGCAATACTATTACTTACTGCTTGTAAGAAAAACGTCTCTCCTACAGAACCTACCCAGCCCGTCAACAATGGCCCTTTTGCCGTTGACATTGGCGATAGCGACATTCCTTATATCGTCATTGACACAAAAGGAGCCGATATTGGAAATGAACCTAAGATTCCTGCGGAAATGACAGTTTTCGTAAATGAGGTAGTATCGCAAAAAGCCAACATCGGCATTGAATTTAGAGGGTCCACCTCTTT
>CALJVJ010000104.1 GCA_937974625.1 uncultured Saprospiraceae bacterium | reverse complement strand
AATTGGATTCAACTTACCAGGTGAAGCTGAAGTCCAGTTAATTCTAAGAGATGAAATGGGTAGAGTTTTGAAAACTATTAAACAAGAAGGAACAACTGGTTATAATTCGATACAAATAGAAAAAAAGGATTTAACGAATGGTTTTATTTATTATCAATTATCCTCTAAATATGGCACAAAAGCTAAGAAAATGCTACAATTGAAATAAGAGAAACTAGGATAAAAAGCAGCCAAATTAATTTAAAGCCGATAAGTAAAGACTACTTATCGGCTTTTTCTATGTAAAAAAGGCAGTAATCAACATATATACAATGTCACGTTTTGAGTGAAAAAATAAACTTATTAATTGTTTTTTAAAATATATTAAAATAATTAATTAAAGTTTTTTACCTAAAATCTATCCCTCCAGCTATATAGGTAAAACTGTTTATAAATAGAGCAAATCATTTAAAAAATATAGCGAGAACCACACCTGCAACAGGTAATTATTGGCCCACACATAACAGTAAAACATAATTACAAAAAAACTAGTAATCAGGCATTTACTAGAAGAATACCAGTAAGAAAAAAAATAAAGATTGATCCTATGAATAGAATGAATCAAAAAACAAATATGCTAAAATATTTCATTGGCATTTTCTGCATATTAGGTTTTAGCTTAAGTTGGTTGACCAATGGTTCAGCTTATGATAAACAGCAACGTCATTTTTCTCTAAATAATGGGTATTCTTTAGGAAATCAAAAGATTAATACAGCTTTTAAGCCTTCCGATAAGTCGTCACAAAATGACCGATTCTCCAATTTCAGGCAAACGGCTAGTGTCATGATGGAAGACTGTTTCAACGAAATAGACGATGATGGAGATGGATTAATTGATTGTTATGATGATGATTGCGCAGGAGTGGGTGTTTGTGATAGTTTCATTTATCAATATACAGACTTACCCAATTGTCAGTTTGTCCCTCCCGCTATGGCTGATTTTGAAATTGAAAAATTATATCAAACCGATAGAATAAATTTTCCCATCGACCAGCGTAGTGGTGTGCTAACAGGAGATTTGGATGGTGATGGCATTCCAGAATTAGTATCAAAAGACCCCAATCCGGGAAGGCTTCAAATATATAGTGGTCTAGACGGAACTAATAAACAATCAATTGTGATACCGACCAATTCTCCATTCTCTATACCAGCGCTCGCCGACGTAGACCGAAATGGAATGGGAGATATATTTGTTATCGTAAATAGCAATCAACTACATAGATACGAATATGGAAATCCAGCACCAGTCTGGACAACAGCCAATCAAATAGGAAGTTCTTCTACACATTGTTCTCCTCAAGTAGCCGATTTTGACCAAGATGGCACTCCAGAAGTATATGTAGGAAATCGAGTTTTCGATGCAATTACAGGCACCAGATTAGCTATTGGCACAGGTAGTAAAGGAAAGGCATTTGACAGTGCCAATAGTAATAATGACAAATGGCCGATTGCTTTTGATGTATTTGCACCAGGCGACCCAAAACCAGGAGGAGGTGTTTTTGGTGCAGAGGCACAAGGCTTAGAATTAATAGCAGGAAATAATGTTTATACCTACACATCAGGAAATGGCACCCAAGACAATGGAAGCTTAGACGTAGTATCTGCTATTAGTGGCGGAGATTTCAAAGATGGATTTACAAGTATAGCCGATATAGATGGAGATAATTTGGTGGATATTGTTTTAATGTCTGCAGGTAAAATTTACATTTGGAATCCACGGACTCAGATGCAAATCGGGACTACTTATGATATTCCAAGTACGAATAACGGAGGTCGAATAAATATTGGAGATTTCGATAATGATGGGATGGTAGAAATAGGCACAGCCGGTAGAAATATCTATGTCGTTTTAGAGTATGATATGGCGGGAGACGCCCTAACTGTAAAATGGCAAAAAACAGGGTTAGATGATGGTTCTCAACGGACAGGAAGTACCTTATTTGATTTTGAAGGAGATGGAATAAACGAAGTCGTGTACAGTGAAGAAGGACACCTATATATCTGGAGAGGTACTGACGGTACGGAATTAATCAAGGTTCCAGCAGAAGCGGGTACTCGGACAGAATACCCAATCGTAGCAGATGTTAATAACGATGGAGCAGCAGAAATCATCTTTACAGCGCAAGTAGGTAATGGACCTGGAAATAGTGGAAATGACTTTATTTGTGTCTATCAATCTAAAAATACGCCTTGGGTATCCGCTCGAAAGGTATGGAATCAACACGGATATTTTGTAACTAATATCAATGATGATTTAACCGTACCAATACAACAACAAAATCCATTAAATCCAGCATTAAACAATGCTTATAATGGTTTTTTAGTGCAAACTACTATTCTAAATGCCAACGGAGGGTCGGCAACACCTGCCTTTGCAGCACCTGATGCCTGTGCTAAAATTGATAGCATAACTCCAGAGCAATGTCCTAATTTAGTCGTCCATGTAACCATCAAAAATAAAGGAAGTGAAGATTTACCTGCCACAACGCCTATTTCTTTTTATGACCAAAATCCAACAGCGGGCACTCCTACTCTATTAGGAACAAGCACCATCGGTACGACTTTAAGCATAGGAGATAGCACAAGTATATCAGTGGTTTTAGATATCGCTCCTTTATGTGCCCCTATAGAAGTATTCTCTGTAATCAACGACCCTGGAACAAATCCTGTTCCATATAGCTTTGACGACTTCCCAATATCAGGTGTAGGTGAATGCGATTTCAATAATAATTTAGATTCCTTGATGAGTCCAATTTGTTTAGAAATTTGTGGAGATGGTATTGATAATGATAAAGATGGGGTGGCAGATGAGCCAAATATTATGGCAACCGATACCAGTGGTTGTCCCAACACTACCCTACCCGCTTTTACGACCGATGAAGCAGGCGGTACTTGGAGTATTATTAGTGACATCGGTTCCACTATTACCAATACAGGAATCGTTACTTTAGGGACTTATCATAGTCCTATACCAAATATTGATACGATAACTTATGTAGGTGGGCTTTGTAGCGATACTATTTTAATCAGCACTTTTGATGATGAAGCACCAAAATTAAGTTGCCCGATGGACCAAGCCTTGTTGGCTAATGCGAGTTGTCAAGCAACGGTTGGGGATTATACAGGTCTCACGGAAACAAAGGATAATTGTAGTACTACGTCAGCTATTGCCCTTAGCCAAGTCCCTGCTAGTGGAACAATGGTTGGGTTAGGAACTACCGTAATCACTATTACGGCAACGGATGAAGCAGGCAATCAAACTACTTGTAAAATCAATTTAGTCGTTACAGATGCCATCAATCCTACTATTACCTGTCCCGCTAATACAGATGAATATGTAGATGGAAATTGTGAATTCAAATTAATAGATTATACAGGTCTTGCTACAGTAAATGATAACTGCTCCATGGCAGCCAATATCACCGTCACCCAGAGTCCTGCCATAGGAACAACAATTTCTGGTCATAATACTAACCAAGTTATTACCTTAACGGCAAGGGATGAAAGTGGCAATACCACCAATTGTACCTTTACTATTACTTTAAAAGATACTATCTCCCCTACGATTATTTGCCCAGCAGATATTACCATTAATGCGGATACAAATTGTGAAGGCGTGATTGGAGATTATACTAGTCAAGCAACAGTTATGGATAATTGTACTGCTTCTGGTACCATTACTGTAAAACAAAGTCCAACAGCAGGCACTTTATTATCAGGTCATAATGATTCAGAAACTATCACTTTGACAGCTGATGATGGAAATGGCAATACGACTACTTGTACTTTTATAGTTACTTTAGTTGATGTTACTCCGCCTGTCCTAACTTGTCCAAGTGACCAAAGTTTAACTGTAGATGCTAATTGTGAAATTATCGTACCCGATTATACTGGGATGGTCACTAAATCAGATAACTGTTTGGCTGATGCCAATGTAGTCCTCACTCAAAATCCAGTAGCAGGAACCACCATTGGTGTATTAGATACCATGGTTAAAATTACAATTACAGGAGATGACACCCATGGGAATATAGATAGCTGTACTTTCTTTTTAACCTTAAAAGATGAAATAGTCCCAACCATAACTTGTCCTAGTAATGTATCCGTCACATTAGATGCCGGTTGTCAAGCAACCATTGCAGATTACACAAGTATGGCAACCATCGCTGATAATTGTACCCCCGATGCAGCTTTAACCGTGACCCAATCGCCTAGTGCTGGTCAACTCATTAGCAGTCCAGGTACCACGACTATCACGTTGACAGTAGCAGATGAAAGTGGGAATACAGCTCAATGTACTTTTGAGGTAACTTACGAAGACAACACCAATCCAACCATTACTTGTCCAGCAGATATTACGATTTCCATAGACGGTGATTGTGCCATAGCCATTCCTGATTATACAGAGGAGGCGGTCATTGCGGATAATTGTTCGTCCCTAGCTAATTTGACCGTTACTCAAAGTCCTATAGCAGGGACCATGATTAGTGGAGATGGGACGATGCAAACAATTACCTTAACGGTAGAAGATGAAAGTGGAAATATGGCAAATTGTACTTTTGAAGTCAATTTAGAAGATACCACGCCTCCAACAATAACATGCCCTACTGACCAAAATATTTTTGCGGATGCCAATTGTGAAATTAGTATTCCAGATTATACGGGAGCAACTACCGCTAGCACTTGTGGCACAGGCAATAATATAGTGGTAATTCAAAGTCCTATTGCAGGAACAACTATTAGTGGTCATAATGCAACTCAAACCATTACCTTAACCGCTACCGACGGAAGTGGCAATAGCAGTCAATGTACTTTTGACATCACGGTTTTGGACACCATTCAACCGATGTTAATCTGTCCTTCAGATACTACCTTGTATGCGGATGCTAATTGTGAAAATACCATTCCTGATTTGACCACAGGGTTAACTTATTCAGATAATTGTACTACAGGTTCTATTACCATTACTCAAAGTCCAATAGCCGGTACGACCATTTCTGGAGATAGTACAGCGTATGCCATCACTTTTACCGCAGATGATGGAAATGGCAATCAAAATCAATGTGAGATAATTTTATCCTTAATTGATACGACTCCACCGATTATTTCTTGTTTGACCAATCAGATGCTATTCGCAGATGCAGATTGTCAAGGAGTGATACCAAATTATACTTCCCAAATAACGATAGCAGATAATTGTGCTGCTGGAAATGAAATAACGACCACTCAAAGTCCTATTGCTGGAACACTACTTTCAGGACATAATGATATGGAAACTATTACCATTACGGTAACAGATAATTCAGGCAATAGCAGTACTTGTACTTTTGATGTCCTTTTAAAAGATACCATTGCACCGAGTATCAGTTGCCCCGCAGATATTACCTTAAATGCAGATGTCGATTGTGAAGTGGCTATTGGCGATTATACCAGTTTGGCTGTTATTGATGACAATTGTACTGCCACGAGTAGTATTACCGTAAGCCAATCTCCTGCCGTTGGCACTTTATTAACTGGGCATAATGACATGGAAACCATTACTTTAACAGCGGATGATGGTAATGGAAATACCAGTACTTGTAGTTTTAAAATCACCTTAGTAGATATAACCCCTCCGGTTTTAACTTGTCCTAGTAATCAAGTTATAGCAGTAGATGCCAATTGTGAAATCACTATCCCAGATTATATGGGAATGGTTACAAAAAGTGATAATTGCTTGGTAGATGCCAATGTTGTAGTAACGCAAAGTCCCACAGCAGGAACGACCATTGGAGTATTAGATACCATGGTAGAAATTACCATTATCGGAGAGGATACTTATGGAAATATAGATAGCTGTTCTTTCTTTCTAACCTTAAAAGATGAAATTGCCCCAACTATTACCTGTCCAAGTGATATTTCTATTGATTTAGATGGGAATTGTCAAGCCACTATTGCAGATTATACAACCGCTGCTACTATTGCGGATAATTGTACACCCAATAGTGCCTTAACAGTTACACAATCACCGAGTGCTGGACAAATTATCAATACGCCAGGAACAACGACTATCACTTTAACCGTAGAAGATGAAAGTGGCAATATGGCCAATTGTACTTTCGATATCACTTATGAAGACAATACAAATCCTACAATAACTTGTCCAGCCAATGATACATTAGGCGTAGATGGAGTCTGTGCTATTCCGCTACCCGACTACACGGGCAATGCAAGTTATGCAGATAATTGTAGTGTCAATGCCAATATGACCATTACTCAAAGCCCTGCAGCAGGCACGATGATAATGGGAGATGGTTTTAACCAATTAGTCACCCTGACGGTGGAGGATGAATTTGGTAATACCGCACAATGTACTTTCACCGTTTCTTTAAGAGATATAACAGACCCATCTATCAGTTGTCCAGGAGAGGAGAATTTATACGCCGATAATAATTGTCAAGTCCTCATTCCAGATTATACAGGAGATGCGGTTGTTTCCACTAATTGTGCTAGTGGCAGCTCCGTCACAGTCACTCAAAGCCCAGTTGCCAACACAGTAATTAGTGGTCATGGAACCAGCCAAATTATAACGCTTACTGCTACGGATGGCAGTGGAAACACGAGTCAATGTACTTTTGAAGTTACAGTAGTAGATACTATTCAACCACAATTAACTTGTCCCACAGATAGCACCTTTTACGCGGGCGCAAACTGCGAAAACACTATTCCAGACCTAACAGGAGGCATAACTTATGCTGATAATTGTACGGCTACTGGTACTCTTGCAGTAAGTCAACAACCTGCCGCAGGTACGACGATTTCAGGAGATAGCACTAGCTATACCATAACTTTTACGGTGGATGATGGCAATGGCAATCAAAGTCAATGTAGCATGACAGTTGAGTTAATTGATACGACTGCCCCTATTATCAATTGCATCAACGACCAAACGATTTTTGTAGATGCCAGTTGTCAACAAACGGTACCTAATTATATTCCAGATTTAAATATTTCAGATAATTGTGCCACGGGAAGTGATTTAACCATTACTCAAAATCCTGTCGGAGGCACCATCTTAACAGGACATAATACCAACACGACGGTTACCGTAAC
>CALJVJ010000103.1 GCA_937974625.1 uncultured Saprospiraceae bacterium | reverse complement strand
CCCAATTCAATTTCTTGATGTCCCGGCGCAGTCGCTCTTTTACCCGGACCAAATTCTTTAAAAATTAAGTCCACATTTTTCAAAGCGATATCCATCAGATTATCGTTACCTGTTGCTTCTTTCCAAGCTACAGCTGCTTCGTATAAATGCCCAACATTATATAGTTCATGACTGTGTGCATCTACTTTTTCCCAACGTTGGGTAGCCGCTCTTTTTACATTGGCATTGGCACTATCCTTAGCGGTCCAATTACCATTTTTTTGGTTGCGTTCGGCAATGGTTCTCCAAGTGTACAAATAACCATCTGCTTCTTGAGCCGCTGCTATTTTTTCGATAACTCCATTTATATAAGCCGCTCGTTTAGCGTCTTTATTGGTTTGCAAATAGTAAGCAGCCCCTTCAATAGACTTAAAGACATCACTATCATCAAAAGCATAGACTGTGCAAAAACTGCCTTCTTGTCGTCCAGCAGCTATTTCAAAATTTTTAATTCGCCCCGTTTCTTCTGATTTATCAAAAGTCAAAGGCATCGTGACATCCTGTACAGATTCAATACGAGGTTGCCAAAAATCGTCTGTTAATTTGACTTGATGGAAAGGGACAGATTTGATGCCATAGCCCGTAGGTGCTTGGGCAAAGAGGCCTATAGCAAAGAGTAAGAAAAGACCGATGTATAAATTTTTCATTTATTGTTTAATTGTAAGCGATGGTTTTATTCTGCTAAATTAATGCCTAAATTACTAAGTAAAATTTAATTTTTGATTCTCCATTTAAAATTTCCAATTTAAAACCGTTTTCAACAAGAATCAAATTTAGGGAAAAACCTTGTCTTAGGAACAAACTACAAGCTTGAAAACAATACTTTTTAGTACGTTTGACATTAGATATTTCAGTTTTTAAATAATATTAAGGAATCTAATATTTCCTACCATTTTCAATATTCCCAACCAAAAAAACAGCCACCCCAAAGGAGCAGCTGTCAAAAATTAATTCTACCTGTCGGTAGACAGGCATGTTTCTTCTTCCCTACCCTCAAAACCAAGAACAGGGAAAAAGCCAAAAGCGACAAGGCGACTTAAATCACCTTGCCGTTGGTATATAGGTTTGGAGTTATTTTATTTTTAGTGTACCGTCACCTGCTTCTGCTTCCATACAATATCCCCACACTCCGTCTTAATCTTGCACTTTAATAAGTAAGACCCTCTTTGCATGTTTCTTAGGTAGTTATCACCGCCGCCGTTTGGTCTACCCCACTCGTATGGTGCGCTCATTTCTCGTCTTACTTTGTATCCATTGATGTATAATTCCATCCATTCTACTTTTTGGTGATTGTCTGCCCCAATTTTTACATATAAATCTCTACCTGCTTGGCAACCATTTTGGCCATACATATATCGGTAGTTTTGAGCGCAGTAGTTGCCATTGTTTCCGCCACCGTGGCCACCTCTAACGTAGAAGTCAATAATCTTGAAGTAAGAACCGCCACATTTTGTTCGGACCACACATTTTAGTTTATAGTTTCCAGCTTTTAGGTTTCTTAGGTAATTGTCGCCACCAGCATTTGGGCGTGCCCACTCGTAAGGCGCATTCATCTCTGTTCGGATTTTGTGACCATTGATATAAAGGGTCATGTCTTTAATGTCGTATCGATTTTGGGCTTTTACTTTAACGTACAAGTTTTTTCCAGTTTGGTAAGTCGCTCCGTGTTGGACGTTGTCGTACCAGTAGTTTTTGTTACAGTTGCCGCCAGCAATAGCCGTAAAAGAAAAAGCAAAAGAAAATAAAGCGATAAAGGTGAAGATGATTGAATTTTTCATGATTATTTTTTTTTTAGATTTTAAGTTTAATGTTGTGCATTTCGTTATGCGTTACATTAAGGAGTGTGGTGGGTTTGGAAAGTGTACCCATGGGTTTCTAAAAAAAAAATATCGCTAGCTGATAACCTCCTCTCTTTTCTGCTATCTATAATCGTAAATCAATTTTTTAAAATTATAAAGTATTAACCTAGACGTTCGACAAAATATAAATGGAATAGAATGAATAGATATTATAGATTTTTTGGAGAGCAAATTACTTTTATTGTGACAATAATAGTTAGTTATACTGGATTATGTTCTGGTGAAAGTATTAGGAAAAGATGGCGTCGATGTGGTAAAGTTGATTGTAATGTACCAAGATGTTGGCTTTAAAAAGAGAAGGATAGGGCAATATTATTCAACACTGTCCAAAGTCAGGACTATAAAAATTTTAGGTTATCAAAAAAAAAATAAATTCAGCCTTTGCAATTCTAGGAATTGCAATAATGATGCTCTCATCTTGCAACAAAGATGAATTTAATCCGACAACTCATAGCTGTATTGAATTTAAAATTCAAAATGCTTTACAAAAGGATAGTTCAGTTTTCAACGGTGCTGATAATGGTTCAAACGAAGTCGTTTTTTTTATCTCACTACCCGAACACCATGAAATTGGTCATAGGTTTGAAGGAAAATTTGTAGAGAGTGAGGAATTTGATGAAGGAAAGTTTGAAGCAAGTTACATCGGACTAGCTTGTGCTGGGACACATATTGTGTGTAATGAAGAACCAGAGTCAAGAAAGGAGAACTATACTGCTACCATTATAGTTGATGTTATAAATAACACGACTACAATAACATTTCTTCAAAGGGTAATACAACTAAACGAAGCGTATATTTGTCTCGTTGGAGGATAGTGGATAATAATTTCAATTAGAGAAGATATATCAGCAAATCATAGTTAATAGTTTAAAAAACAAATTTTATTCTGATTATCGTTGAGGACAAAAAATTGCCTAAAACCAATTTAAGATACGAGTTTTTCTTTCCCTGCTTTTTGATTAAAGCATTTGCAGTCCAACCTAATTCTATTTTTTTGATATGATTACTTTAGGATTATAAATAATTTTTTTGGAGCGAACTTCTAATAACTAACTCTATTAATTTTGTTTGAGTTTCTACTAAAATTGCAACCTCTTATTTATTAATCAAATTTTTATTTCTAGGATACACACTATTAAGTGACTATATATTTCAATAACTAACCTATTTCAAATGAATAATTTTTCTAGTATGAAAGTTTTCACCTACTTTTTATTTTTTTTTGTTACTCTACCGCTTATGAATGGTCAAATAATTTTTGAAGAAGATTTTGAATCAGGGTCTTTTGGTGCTATGACCGTTTTTGATGGGGATAGTCTTTTAGACTCCTCAGGTGAATTAGTAGGCACCTGGGAGATTGATAGGAATTTTCTGGCAGTTAAAAAGGAAACCTTTGATGACTATTCAGCAGAAAGTTATACTTGGGGGCGAGTCGAAAGTTTTGAAGACTCACAAATAAAAACGGAAAATTGGCTAATTACTCCAGCACTAAATATTACAAAAAGTAATACTATCTTAAAGTGGGATGCCGAAACTTCCACCTATAATGGATGGGATTTTTTTAAGGTTTTAATTTCAACAACTGATTCATCTAAAGAGAGTTTTGATTATATATTGATGGATAGATATAGGGTTGGGACGGCAGGAAAAAATATAGAAAGCTATTCCATACTGTTAGACAGTTTTATCAATGAAACTATTTATATTGCTTTTATTCATGATACCCCAAAGAATATTTCTAAATTACGTATAGACAATATTAAAGTAGAAACTGTTGAAGATTTGGTGAAAGATACTTTATCCTTTTCTGACAAATCATACCCCTTTATTAATAAAGAGCCTTTTTCAGACCTTTCTTTTTATATCTTACCTATTAGTATCACAAACGAATCTGGTATTGATATGGCTCCTGTCCATTTTTTATTATATCCAAATTCAGATAAAGAGGAAAAACGCCTTTTCATACCAAGTTTCAGATTCGATATAAAACCAGAGGAAACTTTATATCAAGATATTTCGATTCCACAAGATTGGATAACAGATAATCCAGTGCAAGAATTTTTTTTAGAGGTTATTGATAATGAGGATGAATCGGTTTTAGATAATTTTACTGTATCTTTTCAATTTTTAGAAAATTCTATAGATAAAAAAATATTAATTGAAGAAGCTGCTGCCATTTGGTGTGGATGGTGTCCCTCTGGTTTTGCGATGTTTGAACAAATGGATTCAATTTATGGAGATGAATATGTTGGCATTGCAGTACATGAAAAGGATATTTTAGAAATGAAAACCGAAAATTCCATTGGTTCTTATGAAATTAATATTCGTGGGTACCCAAACATTTCTTTTGACCGTTCAGTAGACTTTTTAAATCCACTTGAATATACATCATTTGTGCCTGAACTTTCTAAATTACACGCCAACCCTTTTTCATTAGACCTTAATATCCAGCACTTTAATGAGACAAGACAACTTATTATTAACACTAAAATTGAATCAATAATTGACTTAGATAATAAAAATGACCGTTTTAAAATAGCACTTTTTTTAACGGAAGATAATATAATTGGGGAGTCAGAAGAGTTTAACCAAGAAAATAATTTCTCAGGAGCTGAAAACACCTACAATATAGATATGACAAAGTGGATTAACCTGCCTCAAGAGATTCCTGCTAGCGAAGTGGTTTATGATAAAGTGTTAAGAGCAATGATAACTCCTTACTTAGGAAATATGAATAGCTTGGCTAGTACAATCGAAAAAGGGCTACCTTATAATTATAGTATTGAATATACAATTCCCGATGAATTTATTGTAGAAAATTTGAAAGTGATTGCTCTAATTTTGGACACGCAAACTAATGCATCCATCAATGCTGAAAGTAAACAAGTTCAAGAAACACCTATTTCAACCTCCATTAATGAATTAAAAAACTTTAATATAAAGGTATATCCTAATCCATCAACTGAGAATATTTTCATTGACCATAATTTCCAGCGTTCTTTAAATTTTATTGTCTATTCTTCTGATGGAAAAATTATGGATAATGGTGTGTTAAATAATACAATGAATACCATCGATTCAAGTAATTGGCAAAACGGAATTTACTATTTGAAATTGATTGACCATACTACTAAAAAATACTATTTAAAAAAGATTGAAAAAATTCGTTAATTAAGCAAATTAGTATTCTTAGTAAGCATTTGGTTAAGCTACTTTTTCCATAATCACAATCCTTGCTTTCTCCGTACGCAGTTGGATACTAATGCCATTGGGATAATTAGGTATCTGTATTTTTTAGACACCTGCTAAAAAACGATATTTTTTAGTATGTTTGACCCAAGCATTATTAAATAAAATGGTTCTTTGGCAAATCCCGTGAAAAAGTCGATTTAATTCCAAATTTTTTCTTTCCCTTCAGTCAGAAAAATCTTTGAAATCAAATCGACCAAAGGGTTTGTCAAAGAACGAATAAAACCAATTCACATGTACAAACTACTAGGCTACATCACCATCTGTTTACTAGCCATCACTACCCTACCCGCCCAAAAAATAGACACCAAATTACTTCACGGCATGCAAGCGCGAAATATCGGTCCCGGTGGAATGAGTGGTCGAGTTACCGCGATTGATGTCAACTTAAGCAATCCCAATATCATCTATGCAGGAACTGCTTCGGGTGGATTATGGAAATCAGAAGGCGGCGGCGTTGATTGGGCTCCTATTTTTGACAGTGTTAAAGTCGCCTCGATTGGTGCCATAGCCATCAACCAAAAGAATCCCAACGAAATTTGGGTCGGCACAGGAGAAGGGAATCCAAGAAATAGTCAAAGTAGTGGCGCAGGAATTTACCATACTTTAGATGGAGGTAAGACTTGGAAGTTGATGGGTTTAGAAAAGACGCGGAATATTCACCGAATCATTATTCATAAAGACAATCCAAAAGTGATTTATGCAGGTGCGATTGGTTCAGCATGGGGAGATTCAAAAGATAGAGGCGTTTATCGGTCCAAAGATAGCGGCAAAACTTGGGAGCAAATACTGTATGTAAATGAACGAACAGGAGCAGCCGATTTTGATGTAGACCCAAGTAATCCTGACAAAATGTTTGTCAATATGTGGGAGTATCGCCGTTGGCCTTGGTTTTTCAAATCAGGTGGAAAGGGTTCTGGATTGCATATGACTTTGGACGGGGGTGACACTTGGACTAAGTTGGATGATAAAAATGGTTTGCCAAAAGGCGAATTAGGCAAAATAGGTATTGCCATTGCTCAGAACAAACCCAATGTCGTTTATGCCTTAGTAGAATCCAAGAAAAACGCCTTATACCGTTCAGACGATGGTGGCAATAAGTTTGTCAAAACAGCAGATAAAAATATAGGCAGCAGGCCTTTTTATTATTGGGATTTGGCGATAGACCCAACAAATGAAAATCGAATATACAGCATCGCTTCTTCGGTCCGAATAAGTGAGGACGGGGGTAAAAACTTCAAAACTTTATTAGGGTTTGACAAAGTACATGTAGACCATCATGCTTGGTGGATTCATCCAACGAACCCCGATTTTATGATGTGTGGAAATGATGGTGGTTTATACCAAACTAGAGACCAAGGAAAAACTTGGCGTTTTGCAGAAAACATCCCAGTAGCCCAATTTTATCACATCACCGTGGATGACAATATTCCTTATAATGTCATGGGCGGCATGCAAGACAATGGAACCTGGAGAGGCCCTGCTTACACTTGGAGAAATGGAGGTATTAGAAATGATTACTGGCAAGAAATAGGTTTTGGAGATGGATTTGATGTAGTCGTCGAACAAGACAATAGTCGTTACGTTTATTGTCTGTGGCAAGGGGGTAATATTTTCAAAATGGATTTAGAAACAGGTGGACAATCTTGGATGAAGCCTTTCCATCCTGATGGAGAATTTCTTCGATTTAATTGGAATGCGGGAGTTGCCCAAGACCCACGTCATCCTGGCACCTTGTATATGGGCAGTCAATATTTGCATAAATCTATCGATAGAGGAGCTAGTTGGGAGATTATTTCTCCAGACCTCACCACCAATGACCCTAAAAAGCAAAAACAAACGGAATCAGGCGGATTGACTTACGATGCTACGGGTGCTGAAAATCATACAACCATTGTGTCTATTGCTGCCAGTCCTCGAAAGGATGGCATCATTTGGGTGGGAACAGATGACGGAAATTTACAAGTCACTCAAGATGGTGGGGAAACGTGGAAAAATGTTAGCAATAATCTCAGAGGTGTTCCAAAAGGAAGTTGGATTCCACAAGTCCATGCTTCTAAATTTAAGGATGGAGAAGCATATGCGGTGATTAATAATTACCGAAGAGATGATTGGACGCCATTTTTATACCGAACAAGAAACTTTGGGCAAACTTGGGAAAATGTAGCCGCCAATAAAGGAATCTGGGGTTATGCCTTATCCTTCATCCAAGACCCAATCGAACCGAAATTACAGTTCTTGGGAACGGAGTTTGGTTTATATGTCTCCATCGACGAAGGTAAAAATTGGACCAAATGGACCAATGGTTACCCCAATAATGTATCAACGATGGATATGCAAATCCAATCCAGAGAGCATGATTTGGTCATCGGTACATTTGGACGAGCAGCTTATGTGTTGGACGATATTCGACCATTAAGAGTTATGGCGCAACAAGGCGCTCAAGTACTAGACCAAGCCTTGACCATTTATCCAGTTCCAGATGCTTACTTAGCCAATTATAATGAAGCATCGGCCACTCGATTTGCAGGAGATGCCATTTATTCAGGCGAAAACCGAGCCTATGGTGCAATGATTTCCTATTCTATAAAAGAAGTATTGAAAAAAGATACTACGGATAAAGCTGCCAAAACACCAAAATTAGAAGTAGTCATAGCAGACACTAAAGGAAATGTGGTTAGAAACTTGACATTAAAAAAATTCAAAAAAGGGGTCAATCGGTTTCATTGGAATCTACGAAAAAATGGAATCCGTTTCCCTGGCGCACCAAAGCCAAAAGAAAAAGATGCCCCCATCCCTAGTGGTCGAAATGTCATTCCAGGCGTATATAAAGTGACCATTAACTATGGAAAAAATACTGAAAGTCAGTTAGTTACTGTACATCCTGACCCAAGAATAGAAGTAAAATCCTACGAAATAAAAGAAAATTATGCAGCAGCAGATAAGTTTGAAAAGCATGTCAAAGCATTAACCGAGACAGTAGATAATTTACAAGCTGCTAAAAAAAGAATAAAAGCGGTCACTACCATGGTCAATGAGCAAATGGAGGACGAAGCAGACCAAAAAGCATTTGCGGAAAAAACCAAGCCATTGAGCAAACAGATAGATTCCCTAATGAATAAAGTGATGCCGGGGGAAGAGATTCAAGGTATTTATGTCAATCCAGCTCAATTGTCTAATAAGCTATTTGCTGCGGCGTCTTATTTTGATTCTGCTTTTGGGAGTCCCAATCCAGCTTTTGGGCCACTTTCTCCTACCGGTAAATTAGCTACCGAAACAGTTCAAAAGGACATCATCGCATTTGTAAAAGAAGTGAATAATTTCTTGTCGACGACATGGGCAGGATTTGAAAAAGACGTAGATGAAATGCCATTGGAGGTATTGCGGAAGATAAAGACGGTGCAAATAGAATAGATACTGGATACTGGATATTGGATGCTAGATTTAAACTTGCATCCAATATCCAGATGTTTAATTCAAATCTACTCGACAATCATGCCCTCGCACCTCTACTTTTGGAGCATCCGCCCCCGCACCAATCATCTTACCTTTCACGGCTAATACATCGCCCTTTTCTTTATAATACTGGTTCTCAAAGGTGGATTCGGGGTATTCGATGCTTCCGTAGGTCATATCTACATCAATTTCGTATTTGATTGCAGAAGGGATATCCATATAGACTTTGGTATATTTTCCATCCATTTTCAAGCCTTTAAATCCTTTTGCTACCGACCGAACATCCAATTTATCATCATGAGAATCCAATAAATCCACCTGTCCAGAAAGTACGCCCACCACAAATTCGGTGTATTTAGATTGGTTAATCAGTAAATTGGTCAATGCTTCAACTTGAAATTTATCGTCATGAGAACTTGTCACTTTGAGGTCACCAGAAAGTTTACCTATGGAAAACTCAGTATATTTAGTCCGATTGATAATCACGTCTTTCATATCTTTTAAAATAAACTCATCATCATACGACTCAATAATATCTAAACTCGCTAATTCTGCAAAACGGTATTTCGAATATTTACTACCTTGAATAACCAAATCTCCGCCTTTTTTGCCTTCCAAATCAGCATCATAAATATCCAAGTCGGCTGCTCCGAAATTGCCCAGTTTTATCTCCGAATATTTATCTTTGATTTCTAACCGTCCTTTGGTATTCCCAACTTCAAATTTGTCATCATAAGCAGAAATTTTAAGGGACTCTGTATCTCCAATCGTATATTCCGAATATTTGCTCGATAATTTGATAGCCTTTCCATTTTCCATTTCCATTTCCCCATCATACAAAGTAATGTCTCCATCTCCAATATCTTCCATCATCGCTTTGCCATATTTCACATTCAATTCCAATTCCCCAGCAATGTTTTTGGCTTTGAAATCGCCATCATAAATCTCGACATCCACATCTCCTTTAAAATCGTGGTCGAGAATGATGTCTTCATATTTATTTTTTAAAGACATGGATGCCAAATCAGGTACTGCTAACAACATTTCTACGGTGATTTTTTTCAAGCCTTTGACCTTCACTCCATTTTTAAAAGTAAGATTGGTCCGACCGTTTCGAGTATTCCAGGTTTTAATATTCAAGTCTGTTTCAATGGTCACGCGGTCACCAAACTCACTAATATCAATATCAAATTGCTCTAGTGTTCGCTTTATAGCGTCCTCATTGGTTCCTTCTATCCGCATACGGGCATTCAAGTGAACTTTGCCGTCCGTAGACTTTGTGACTTTTAATAGTCCATAGCGGTGGTCTATACCGACACTACCAGCCTTTCCTAAATCAAATGTTTTTTCAACTGATTTTGATTTTTCAATTTGGGCAG
>CALJVJ010000102.1 GCA_937974625.1 uncultured Saprospiraceae bacterium | reverse complement strand
CCACAATAGCCCATACCTGCTCTCAATCCACCGACATATTGGACCATGACTTCTGCCAAAGTTCCTTTGAAAGGCACTCGGCCTTCGATACCTTCTGGTACTAGTTTTTTAATATCGTCTTCTACATCTTGGAAATAACGGTCTTTTGAGCCTTTTTGCATGGCTCCAAGAGAACCCATTCCTCGATAAATTTTGAATTTTCTACCTTCGAAAATAATCGTTTCGCCTGGTGCTTCCGCTACGCCTGCAAATAAAGAACCAGCCATAATGGTATTTGCTCCAGCAACTAAAGCTTTTACAATGTCTCCTGTGTATCGAATTCCTCCATCGCCGATGATTGGTACCCCAGAACCTTTAATCGCCTGAGCAGCTTCAAAAATAGCCGACAACTGAGGAACCCCAACTCCTGCTACCACCCTAGTCGTACAAATACTACCAGGTCCAACCCCTACTTTCACGCCATCTGCACCAGCATCAACCAAGGCTTTTGCCCCTGGACCAGTTGCCACGTTTCCGCCAATTACTTGCAAATCAGAATATTCTGTTTTCACTAATTTTACCGCTTCCAAAACACCTCTAGAGTGTCCATGTGCCGTATCCAGACAAATAACATCTACCCCAACTTCTACTAAAGCGGCTACTCGCTCTAACATATCTGCAGTGACACCAACCGCAGCTCCTACGACCAACCGACCGAAAGAATCTTTGCAAGAATTAGGATAATTCTGCACTTTCATGATATCCTTATAGGTAATCAATCCTTCCAATTGCATATCCTTTCCGACAACAGGCAATTTTTCAATCTTATGCTTTTGAAGAATATCCTTGGCTTGTGTTAACGTTGTGCCTACAGGTGCAGTTACCAACCTTCCTGTGGTCATCAACTCCGTAATTGGTCGGCTATTGTCTCTTTCGAAACGCAAATCTCGATTGGTTAGAATACCAATCAATTTATTATGTCCATCGACGATTGGAATACCACCGATACTAAATTTTTTCATTAAGGCCTGTGCATCTCCTACGGTTGCATCTCTTCGCAAAGTCACCGGGTCAATAATCATCCCACTTTCAGACCGCTTGACACTTCTCACTTGGTCTGCTTGCGCTTGAATACTCATATTCTTATGAATAATTCCAATGCCCCCTTGACGAGCCAAAGCAATCGCCAAGCGATTATCGGTCACAGTATCCATTGCTGCGGAAACGACAGGCAAGTTCAATCGAATCGTTCGAGTCAATTGTGTACTAATATCTACTTCTCTAGGTAAAACCTCTGAATAGGCAGGAGCTAAGAGGACATCATCGAAGGTTAATGCTTGTCCTAAAAATTTACTGGTTGGTGCTTTTAGTTTTTCCATGCACAAAGGTATAACATTTGAGATTTCTGAAAAACCTTTTGAAGGATAAATAAATAAAATTTGTAAAAAATTAGGTTATTTGAGGTTATTAAAAGTTATTTGCGAAGAGCTGAGGACAATAAATAAAAGGATTATATTGTCAATATTAAAAAATAATACGTCTAAGCCGCTTTGCGGTTCACTCCTTTGAATGTTCCCCGAACATTCATCCTGCGGAGTCGGTCGTTCATCCTGTGAATATGTTTACTGAGGAGTATTTTATGCAACAGGCTTTCAAACAAGCCGAAAAAGCCTTTGATGAAGGCGAAGTACCAGTTGGTGCAGTTGTCGTCTGTAACGATTTAATCATTGCCAAGGCACACAATCAAACTGAATTATTAACAGATGTCACTGCACATGCGGAGATAATAGCCTTGACTTCTGCCGCCGAATATTTGGGTAGTAAGTATCTCAATGATTGTACGATGTATGTCACCTTAGAACCTTGTGTGATGTGTGCGGGCGCTTTGGCTTGGGCACAATTAGGTCGGTTGGTATTTGGCGCAAGTGATGATAAAAAAGGTTTTTTTAGATATGGTAAGGAATTATTGCATCCTAAGACCGTCGTTTTACAGGGGGTGATGGAAACGCAATGTAGTGGGCTGATGAAGGAATTTTTTAAAGGTCGGCGGTAAATAACTAGCAAATAATTTTCTTTTAATAATCTACATTTTATTGAGTTCTTCTAATTTTTTGATAGCTCGAATAACCCTTTCTACGCTCAATCCTGTTAAATCCGCAATGGTTTGACGGGGTAATATTCATCCGGTGCAAATCTTCGGCTTTAACCTCTGCTTTTAAATTTAATAAAGCCATAATTCGATGTTTCGCATCATAGCCTTTGATTTCTTTTGATAAAATAACTTTAGAAATGAAAAATAAGTAACATGAGCCAAGCTACTTGTTCTAACTTATTTAATTTTCATTCCTTAGATAGTATTGGCATATATATTTAAGCTGAATAACTTTAATTTAGGCGCTCATTTACCAATGATTATTGTAATAGGCTATTGATTCAAACCTTCTATTTACTCCCTCTTTTGGATGCTAGAGCAACTGCTATTATTCCGGGTAATCCGCCTACTGCTTCTAAATGACCTATTTTTTTTATCGGAGAAGTAGTTAAAATGATTGGATTGTTAGGATTAGGAATCCCTTTTCTACGGAATGCTTTTAAAGCACATTTTTTATGGAAAAAAGACAATTAGATACAAGAGCAGAAATCAGTTGGTTGGTTCGTTCTTTTTATACAAAGGTTAGAAAAGATGATTTAATCGGCCCGATATTTAATCAACAAATCAGTGATTGGGAAATCCACTTAGAACGTTTGACCGATTTCTGGGAAACCAATTTGACTTTTATCAGAAAATATAAAGGCAATCCTGTTCAAAAACATATCGAAGTAGACCAAGCTAGCCAAGACGAGATCACGCAAGTACATTTTGGTCGATGGTTACAATTATGGTTTGAAACGATTAATGATAATTTTGAGGGTGATAAGGCGGAAGCGGCGAAGAATCGGGCGAGGAATATGTCTACGCATTTATTTTTGAAGATGTATATGAGTAGACCATCTAACGATTAAAAATTCCCCTTTACCCCTTTTTATGTACACTCATCCCTATATCTAGCCTAAATACCCCTCTTTTCCAAAAAAATAATTAGCATCATTTATATTGTAATTGAAATATAAATAGCTCTATTATGAAAAATATACTTCTACTCTTATTATGCATCTCTTTTCTATCCTTAAAAGGGCAAATTAGTAATATTAAATTGACAAAGATAAAAATCAACTCAAAAGATAAGTATCCAATCAAAGGGTACCTATACGACATTGATGAAGAAAAGATAGTAATAGCGCTTGAGAAAGAAATGATAAAAGGTTTTCTCCTAACTGAAAGCTGTAAATCTTGCTACACCGTTCCCTTAACATTTATTAGAGATATAAAATTTTCTCAAAAAAAAGCATTCCTCCCTGCTGTCTCAATGGCAGCTGGAGGGCTTGGATTATTATTGATAGCTACTGCCGATAACACCCCCAATCCTGATGGCATAAACGACCGACAGGCATTTCAAATTCTTACCTTAATGGGACTTGTAATAGGAGGAGGAATAGACTTACTACGATTAATTGGTCAAAATAAAAAAAAGCCGTTAGATATTAATATGGGAATCTCCAATGTCCTTCAATCAAAATCAGCGCTCTATCAATTTAATGAACAAAGAAATCAACAGCTAGATAAACTCACAGCTATTCTAC
This sequence comes from uncultured Saprospiraceae bacterium, assembly GCA_937974625.1. Classification (GTDB taxonomy): domain Bacteria; phylum Bacteroidota; class Bacteroidia; order Chitinophagales; family Saprospiraceae; genus JAFMDF01. The sequence goes on along the minus strand of CALJVJ010000102.1, from coordinate 5,850 downwards.
AAGAAATAGAAAAGCATAACACAAGTTATCGTAAGCAAATAAAAGTATATACTAAAGATAAGGAATTAGTAGTAGGCTATATTAAAGGTCAACAAGGTGATATGCTGCTAATAGGGGCAGATAAAAAGCAAATCTTTAGTCATAAGGAGGATTCATCAAAGCAGTTTGATAAATTATCCTTACAGGATATTTTTTACTATGAGTTTGTTAAGTAGACAACATGTTCTAAGAGGACAGGAAATAAAAAAGGAGTTAAACCATTACAGTTTAACTCCTTTTAGTCGATTCTATAAAAAAATCTTATGCTTGATATCCTTGCACTAATAAGGACACTTCATTTCTTAAAACCTCGATAAAGCCTTTTTCAATCTTAAAAGTCAATTTTTCTCCACTTCCTTTTACAATCTCTACAGAACCTTCTGCCAAAGCAGAAACTAAAGGAGCGTGCCCTTTTAAAATTTGAAACTGCCCATTGATACCCGGAATCTTTACAGATTTTATTGGGCCTTCAAAAACAGCGATATCTGGTGTTAAAACTGAAATATTCATTTTTGATAGTTGTGAGTTAGAAGTTAGGAATGATGAGTTAAACTCAAAATCAAAACTACAAACTGCTTAACAAATAACCGCTAACTGCCTACTGTAAACTTGCCTACTGTAAACTGCTAACTGCCTACTGAATTACGCTACTTCCGCTAACATTTTATCTCCTTTCGCCTTCACATCGTCAATGCTACCTTGTAGGTTAAATGCTGCTTCAGGGTATTGGTCCATTTCACCATCCATAATCATGTTGAACCCTCTAATTGTTTCCTCTAAAGAAACAATGACTCCTGGCATACCCGTAAACTGCTCGGCTACGTGGAACGGCTGAGATAGGAAACGTTGAACTCTTCTTGCTCTACCTACAACTGCCTTATCTTCGTCAGACAATTCTTCCATACCTAAGATGGCAATAATATCTTGTAATTCGTTATATCGTTGTAATAAGTTCTTTACTCTTTGTGCACAGTTATAGTGCTCATCACCAATGATAGCAGGGTCTAAGATACGAGAAGTTGAATCTAGAGGATCCACCGCTGGATAAATACCTAAAGAAGCAATCTTTCTAGACAATACCGTTGTTGCATCCAAGTGAGCAAACGTTGTTGCTGGAGCAGGATCCGTTAAATCATCCGCAGGTACATATACTGCTTGTACAGAAGTAATAGACCCTCTTTTAGTAGAAGTAATTCTTTCCTGCATCAAACCCATCTCTGTGGCTAAGGTTGGTTGATATCCTACCGCTGAAGGCATCCGTCCTAAAAGTGCTGATACTTCAGAACCCGCTTGTGTAAAACGGAAGATGTTATCAACGAAGAACAAGATATCTCTACCTCCAGTTGGGTCACTTAAATCACCATCTCTATAATACTCTGCCATCGTCAATCCAGACAATGCTACTCTTGCTCTTGCACCAGGAGGTTCGTTCATCTGACCGAATACTAAGGTCGCTTTAGAAGTTTTTAATGCTTCTAAGTCAACTTTAGACAAATCCCATCCACCTGCTTCCATAGAATGCTTAAATTCCTCTCCGTAGTTAATTACATCAGATTCTAAGAATTCACGCAATAAATCGTTTCCTTCTCTCGTACGCTCTCCTACCCCTGCGAAAACAGAAATACCTTCATATACTTTGGCAATATTATTTACCAATTCCATAATCAATACGGTCTTACCAACACCTGCACCACCGAATAAACCAATCTTTCCACCTTTTTGGTAAGGCTCAATCAAATCAATTACCTTAATACCTGTTAATAAGATTTCCTTATCAGTTGCCAAATCTTCGTAACGAGGTGGCTTACGGTGAATCGCATAAGATTGTGCTTTAGAAACTTCACCAATACCATCCACTGCTGTTCCTACCACATTGAATAAACGACCTTTAATCGCTTCTCCCACAGGCATAGAAATCGCTGCGCCCGTATCTGTTACATTCATACCTCTTGTCAATCCATCTGTAGAATCCATTGAGATAGCTCTTACACTATCCTCTCCCAAGTGCTGTTGCACTTCCATAATTAAAGATTCTCCATTTGCTTTAGTTACTTCTAAGGCATTCAGAATTTCTGGTAAGTTAGCATCTTCGGCAGAAAAACTTACGTCAATTACTGGACCGATTACTTGTTTGATTTGACCTACGTTAGCCATATTTAATTATTGATTAGTAGTTGATTGATTATCGTTCTTTTACAAATTTCGTGGTCCTTTTGAGTTCAATCTTTTTTCTGACTGAAAGGAGAGAAAAAAATTGGAATTGAAAGGACTATTTCACGGGTTTTGTAAAAGAACCTTAATTATGAAAATGATTATCAAAAAATGTTGAAAATCACTTATAAATTTTTATCAAAAAACAGGGTTTCTGAATTTTGCCGCAAAGATACCGAATCTTAATTAATATGCAAAGGGGAAAAACAGGGAATTTTGCGTCTTTTTACTTAAAAATCAGGCAACTATCTGGTAGGTAAAAAACTAAATTGAGGAACCCTACTTTTGCTATATGTGGCTAATAGTCTTGTTTTTATAATAATAATTGGCTAGTTGAAATTTGGTTGACTTTTTATTTCAAAATAGCATGGTTGACCATTTTATATTTTTCTGACTACCTGTGTGAAGTTTGTAAGGTCTTGAATACACTTCAGGGTCTTACGGTATGAATAATTACCTAACAGCATTAGTGAATGAAGACTTATTGAGGGTTAATAATAGGTTATCGGGTTTTATAAATTTGAATTCCCTTTCTCCTGCTCTTATTTTTGGTTAAAAATCAAGATGAGATGTCTCCTTTTATGCTTCAGTTTTAGTCTACTTTGTTCTTGTAATTTTCTAGCAAGCACCTCCTCTGATAGCACTCAAAAAAAATATCCTAATTCCGTCGAAACAGATAACTATGAATTAATTTCACCAACTATCAAACAAGAAGGTGTTTTAATTTTATTTCCTGGTTATCCAGAAACACCTAAACAAATTAAAACGGAGTTCGACGTAATCCAACCAGCATTGAACAATGGCATCGCTATCGTTTTGATGAAATTCAATCAACGGCTTTGGTTAGAGACTTCCGAAAAATTTCGACTTGCCTCCACCATCAATCAATTATTTAATGACCATCCATTAGAAAGTGATAAAGTTTACATCGGTGGATTTTCAAGTGGAGGAAATATTAGTCTATTGCTCGCCAATCATTTAGCACAAACGGAAAATATCATCCAACCTAAAGGCGTTTTTATCATAGATTCCCCTGTAGACTTATTGGGGTTGTATGAAATATCCAAAAGGAATATCCAACGTAATTTTTCTGCTACCTCTGTGCAAGAAAGTAAAAATACCGTCAACCGTTTTAATACAAGTTTGGGTAATCCAGCAGAAGGCATTGAAAATTATGAATCCTATGCACCTTACATCCACAAAACCAATAACATCCAAAATTTAGCGCAGTTAAAAAATGTCAAAATTCGATTATACACGGAACCTGATATTCAGTGGTGGCAAGAAAATAGGCAAAATGAATGGGAAGATATGAATGCTTTTTTTATAAAAAATTTGTCCAATACACTAACAAAAATGTATGGGGATAACGTGGAGTATATTGCAACTGAGAATCGAGGATACCGAGCCAATGGGCAGCGTCATCCGCATAGTTGGTCGATAGTGGATATTGATAAATTATTGGAGTGGATGCTGATAAATTAATTTTTTGTAACTTTATTTTAAACGCAACCTGTCGGCTTATGAAATATCTTATTGCTAGTTATTTGATATTATTTTCTATGGGCATTCAAGCTCAAGATTTTCCAAAACCAGAGGAATGGGGTTTGACACATATTCCTTTTGTGTTTGAAGCCGAACCAGTGGATATCGTATTACTTTCTGGAGGAACAAAGTACGATACTATTAAAAAACCTTTATTTCTTTTTGTTCAAGGTTCTTTACCAAAACCATTATTAATTAGTAATAAAAAGGGAGACAAATTCTCTGTTTTCCCATTCAATGCGATGCCCGCATTCGATGATTATCATTTTGTGATGATAGCAAAACCTGCCATTCCACTGAATGGAATAATGGAAGATTTAAAACAACCTCATCTCTTATATAATGACCCTGAAACAGGCGTATTTCCTGAAAAATATTGTCAAAACAACCACTTAGATTATTATGTCAATCGCAATACAGCAGTACTAGAATTTTTAGCAAAAAAAGATTGGGTGGACAAAAGTCAAATAGTCGTCGCAGGGCACTCGGAAGGTGTAAGTGTCTCTTTTAAAATGGCCGTAGAAAAAGCACCAATGACTCATTTAATCTTATTAAATGCTGGTTTAGCTGGTCGAATTATGGCGATGATTACCAACCAAAGACAAAGAGCGCAAACTAAAGAAGATTACCAACAAACCGAAGAACTTTTCCAATACTGGAAATCGCTAGTAGATACCGCTCCCGAAGAATTATCCGATGATTGCTCCGCTAGAGATAGTCACAAAGCAACCGCTTCCTTTTCTTATCCCTATCGACAACATTTATCTGAAATAGATATGCCTGTTTTTTTCGGCTATGGCACCAAAGACGAATCTGTTTTATTAATGGACCATCTTCGCGTACAAACCATTAGAGAAGGTAAAGAAAATTTCCATTTCAAAAGTTATTATGGTTGGGAACATAACTTTTTTGGATTCAACGAAGACGGTAGTTTAAACTATGAAGACTATAACTACGATGCAGTTGCTACTGATTTTTTTGAATGGTTGAAAATTAACTAATACCAATCCCCAAATCCAAATGAAATTTAGTTATTTTCACCAAATAGTAAATCTATGCTATCTTCAATTTGGTAAAATAACAAAACGCAAAAATGAAAAACCAATTCCTTTACCCACTAAGCTTATGCTTACTCCTCTTATTCCTATCAGCTTGTAAAGAGACATCTAAATCAAGCCCAACTGACGAGGCGACCTCTTCGACTACCGCAGAAAAAGTAAATAGTCCATTTCTTAAAGGTACTTATTTCGAGGGTGCCAATGGGGTCTTTTTTGATGATAAAGACCGTTTACATGTAGCTTCTGTAACGGGACGAAAAATTGCAATAGTCAATACAGAAACAGGAGCAATCATCGAAAAGTATGGTCCTGAAGAAGGTATTGACGGCCCTGATGATTTAACGATTGGCCCAGACGGTTCTCTCTATCATACCTCCATATTGACCGGAGAGGTCGGTCGGCGAACACCGTCAGGAGTAGTGACTAAGCAGATGGTCGCACCTGGCGTCAATCCAATTACCTTTTCTGATGATGGTCGATTATTTGTGGCTTTAGATTTTTCGGGCGATGGACTATATGAATTAGACCCAGCATTAAAGAATCCGCCCAAGTTAATAATCAAAGAATTGGGCTGGTTAAATGGAATGGACTTTGGTCCCGATGGTTTATTATACGGCCCAATTTGGTCAAAAGGACATATTGTAAAAATAGATGTAGATAAAGCAGAATTAACAGTGATTGTTGATGATTTAACCACCCCAGCTGCGGTCAAGTTTGATTCAAAAGGTAATATTTTTACGGTAGACCACAGTACAGGAATCGTCTGGAAAATTGACCCCAAAACGGGCGACAAGGTGGAAATAGCTAAAGGTTTTGCTGGTGCAGATAACCTTGCCTTCAATAGCAAAGACGAACTCTTCGTTTCTTCTGCTCAAGATGGCGGAATCTTCCAAGTAAATATGGATGGGACACATCGAGTGATTCAAGCAAATTCTTTTTGTAATGCAGGAGATATAGCCATTATCGATAATCAACTCTTAGTCCCTGATATTTTATC
>CALJVJ010000101.1 GCA_937974625.1 uncultured Saprospiraceae bacterium | reverse complement strand
TCGCTCCGCGTAAACAAACGGCAACCGCCACCAAATTAAACGTGTTCCTAGACGTTGAGCCTAAGTGCTAAAGGTATAATTCTAATTTTCAATAAAATACATATTACCATTTTACATTGTCCAGTAGAATAATATACTGTTATAATTATTCATCAATTCAAATACATCAATTCCACCTTCCGTAGCTGAAAATCTCGTAATAATTTCAAATAGTCTAAGCGATAATTTATCAGCATATCTAACCGTTGTTGATAAGCCAGATAAGTCGCTTCTCCTGCGCGAAAAGCAGCGTTAAAAAATTCACTATCAGACAATGCATTGGGAATTAATTCTTGTTGATAAAAATTGATATTATCTTGAAGTTGGGTTAACTGCAATTGTAATTGTTGCTGCCGTTGTTCCAATTGGCGCACAGCCAAATCTTTTTGCTGTGCTTGCAATTGAACGCCTAATTGGGCAGCTTCTACTTTTTGCGCTTGTGCCTTTCTAAATAAAGGAACATTCACGCCTACTTGGTAGCCTAAAAATAAAAATTCACCTGCCACTCTTTGTAACTGTAATCCAGTATTCAATTGTGGTGTTAAGAAACTTTCATTGACGGAAATCTGTGCTTTGGCTAGCGATTCTTGTTGTTGATAATATTGCACAAGTGGATGATTCTGCATATTTACCTTATCCAAAAATTGAGGGGTTGGCAATTCCTCAAGCGCTGCATCAAACAAGGTATCTGTTAATAGAAAAGCATTAAAATTTTGTAGCGCTAATTCATAAGCTTGATTGGCTAGTCTTTGCTTTAAAGCGATAGCACGCTGTTGTGACTTTGCCGCCAACAAAGGTGTTTTGCCTGTTTCTCCTGCAGCCAATCGTTGTTGACTGACGGTTGCCAAATCATCATAGGTAGAAGACAAAATACGCCATTCTTGCTGTTGTTGTTTTTGAAAAATCAATTCATAATAAGCTAGCGCCACTAATTTATCAATATTCCTTTCGGATAACGCTAATTGAGTCTGTACAGCTTTTGCTTGTTCTTGATAGAGGGCTTGGTTTGCTCGATTGACTTTTCGTAAATTAAAATTCTGTTGAATCCCTAAAGAATGTACCCCACTATTTTTGGTAAAATCATATTCTTCACTACCTAAAGTAATTTGAGCCCTAGGATGTGTCGATTTAATACCAGCCAATTTTTGTGATTGTTCTACTTGAAGCAATTGACTTTGCAACACAGGATAATTTTGACGTGCTTTTTGAATCGCATTTTCTAAAGAAATAGGCGTCGTCTGTCCATGCATTCCAGCTGCAAAAAATAGCAGTCCAATCGTTAAGCCTTCTGGCAAAATTTTCTTTCTACTCTTTTCAAAAAAGTAATACAATACTGGTAAAACAATCAAAGTCAAAAAAGTAGCGGTAATCAATCCACCAATAACCACCGTCGCCAAAGGTTGCTGTACTTCCCCTCCTGCCGTATTTGAAAAAGCCATTGGTACGAAGCCTAAAGAAGCTACTGCTGCGGTCAATATTACCGGTCGCAGACGCACCGAAGTGCCTTTACGAATTCGTTCCATGACATCCGTCATCCCTTCTTTTTTGAGTCGATTAAAATAAGCAATGAGTACAATTCCATTTAATACAGCTACGCCAAACAGCGCAATAAAACCAACACCTGCGGAAATACTAAAAGGCATTCCTCTAAAAAATAAAGCCCAGATACCGCCAATCGCAGACATAGGAATCGCGGTAAAAATCAAGATAGATTGCCAGATAGAATTAAAGGTCAAATAAAGCAGCATAAAAATTAATCCTAAAGCTACGGGTACTGCCACCAACAAACGTTTTCGAGCACTTTGCAAGTTTTCAAAAGAACCGCCGTAGGTGACATAATATCCTGACTCCAAACCTAAATCTTTATCCAGTTTCCGTTGAATATCCATCACTAGACTTTCCTCGTCTCGACCTCTAGCGTTCACCCCTATGGTAATTCTTCGCTGAGTATTATCTCTAGAAATTTGGGTAGGTCCTTCTTCGAAGCGAACAGTCGCCAATTCTTCTAAAGGGATTTGCGTACCGTTTGGTAAAGGGATGTAGAGATTTTTTAAGTCATTAATCCCTTGCCGGAATTTTTTATCTAAGCGAAGTACTAATTCAAAGCGTTTTTCCCCTTCGAAAATATGTCCTGCTATTTCGCCCGCAAAACCTGTACGAATATACTGATTTATAGTGGAGGCATTGACGCCATATTTTGCCATTTTTGTTTGATTATAATCCACCACCATTTGTTGCAAACCAGCAGTAGGTTCGACCTGAATATCTCCTACGCCATCCAAAGTTTCAATCAAATGTTCCGCATCTTTGGCTTTGGAGGCTAGTACCCCTAAATCTTCCCCATAAATTTTAATCGCAATATCTTGTCGCACCCCAGTCATCAATTCATTAAACCGCATTTGGATAGGTTGGGTAAATTCATAAATGACACCAGGAAATTCATTCATTTTTTCTTCCATTTTTTCAAATAGTTCTTCTTTCGTTTTCCCAGAAGTCCATTCTGACTTTGGTTTGAGAATGACAAAAATATCTCCTGCTTCTAAAGGCATAATGTCCGTTGGGATTTCTGCCGTTCCTATTTTGGTCACTACTTTTTCTACTTCTGGAAAATTATCTAATAAAATACGTTGTAACTCTGCGGAGACCTCTATCCCTTGTGCTATCGAACTACCAGATGGCAAAATTTGGTGTAAGGCAAAGTCTCCTTCCTCTAAGGTTGGCAAAAACTCTCCACCCATACGGCTAAACACCAAAAGACTCCAGGCAAATAAAGCGACCGTTGCAAAAAATACGAGATACCTAAATTTTAAAGCTAATTCTAAAACAGGTTGGTAAAAACGATTAATAAAACTCATAATGCGGTCCGCAATCGTCTTTTTGACGCTAATATTTCTATCTAAAAAGAGGGAAGCCATCATTGGCACATAAGTCAAAGATAGAATCAAAGCACCCAAAATGGCAAAACTAACCGTCTGTGCCATCGGTTTAAACATCTTCCCTTCAATACCAATCAAAAATAAAATAGGTAGATAAACGATTAGAATAATTATCTCTCCAAAAGCCGCCGATTTTCGGATTTGGGTAGATGCTGCTAAGACTTCATTATTCATGTCTCCACGACTCAATTGTTGACCACCTCTTCGCATTCCTAAATGGTGCAAAATGGCTTCTACAATGATAACCGCACCATCGACAATTAGCCCAAAATCTATTGCTCCTAAACTCATTAAATTCGCCGAAACGCCAAAAGTCCGCATCATCGACACTGCAAACAACATCGCCAAAGGAATCACCGAAGCCACAATTAATCCTGCTCTTAAATTACCCAAAAGGAGGACTAGCACAAAGACGACGATTAATCCACCTTCTATCAAATTGGTCACTACCGTTCGTGTAGTTCGATTGACCAATTTGGTTCTATCTAAATAAGGTTCAATAATCACACCTTCGGGTAAGGATTTTTTGATTTGCACCATACGCTCTTTTACCCTTGCCGTAACTTCTGCAGCATTAGCGCCTTTCAACATCATCACTTGTCCCGCTACGACCTCTCCTTTTCCATTAAACGTAACCGCTCCAAACCGTGGGGCATGGCCAAATTGAACTTTCGCCACGTCCTTTATCAGGATGGGCAAACCATTGATATTTTTAACTACTACTTGCTCAATATCGCTCATAGATTCCAGCCGTCCTTCTCCTCGAATAAAATAGGTATAATGCTTCTTTTCAATATAGGAACCACCTGCATTGGCATTATTTTGGGACAAAGCAGTATAGAGTTCATCTAGCGTAATGCTCATACTTTTTAGCTTATCCGGGTCAAAAGCAACTTCGTATTGTTTCAAATGACCACCAGAGCTATTTACTTCTATAACGCCTTCTATACCAACCAATTGACGCTTTACAGTCCAATCTTGTAAACTTCGCAAATCAGTCGAAGAATACTCGTTTTCATAGCCTTCTCCTGCATAAATAACATATTGATAAATTTCTCCTAACCCCGTCGAAATTGGACTCATCTCAGGTGTTCCTAAACCAGGAGGAATGGTTGAAGCCGCTGCTTCTATGCGTTCGTTGATTAGTTGTCGGGCAAAATAAATATCCACTTCTTCTTTAAAAACAACGGTAATGACAGACAAGCCAAAACGAGAAATAGAGCGTACTTCCAATACGCCAGGTACATTCCCCAAAGCCATTTCTAAAGGATAAGTAATTAATTGTTCCACCTCCTGTGCAGCCAAAGTGGGCGCATTGGTGATGACTTGTACTTGATTGTCCGTTATATCGGGAACGGCATCAATTGGCAAGTTTTGTAGATTATAAATTCCCCAAGCGATGAGTCCAAGAATGGACAATACCACAATCAGTTTTTGCTTAATGGAAAATTTGATTATTTGGTCTATCATATTTTAGTCGGTTGGTGGACGCAGCTTGAACAACTTGTTGGAGCGTACGCTACCGTATGGTTATGGATTCTTGTACGAGCATGTCTAAGTAGGCGTGCTAGGTCAAGAATTTTCAAGCTACGGTACGAGCTACGAAATCATAAAAAAAGGCATAGAAATCCTATGAAGAATAATTAACAAAAGGCCGGTGGATGTACGGTATTTGAAAGAAAACCACTTAAATAAAAAGGGCTTTGGTAAGAAATAGTTGGTAAGAAAGTAGTCGTAGAAAATTCAAACTCTGGTAAAAAAGTAGTCGTGACCATCAAATTAACAAAGCTATTAATTGTTTGTAATGGTAACTCTTGGTGGTCATCTTCGTGGTCCGATTCAGAATGCTGATTGCTATCAATAAAATGTTGGTATAAAAAAGCAAATATGGTAATGTCCGTTCCCTCTATCGCCGCTTCTTTTTGATGTTCTAAATAATGTTCCTTTAAGTCGCCTAAATAGACTAATTGGCTAAAATCCGTACGAGGGATAAAGCCACCAAGGAGCATATAAAGAGCTAATATGAAGGGGGTTATTTTCAATATTTTAGTTTAAACGTTTTATTGACTCTACGTAAATATAGGGAGAAGTTTTACAATTTTCATTATTTTTTATAATTTGAAATTAGTCCAAATTAGGGCAGCTCATGGTCTAAAGACCAAGTGATAGGACAGGCTGAAGCATGTTCTACCAGTTTCCTCGCCCTTCCGCCTTTCTGCCCCTTTGCCTTTCTGCTTCCCTATTCCCAATCCATCCATTGCAATCGAACCGAATTTAGAATAGCTAAAAAAGCCACCCCTACATCTGCAAATACTGCCGCCCACATAGTTGCCATTCCTAAGGCACCTAAAATTAAAACGAGGATTTTTACCCCAAAAGCTAAAGTGATGTTTTGCCAGATAATAGTCTGTGTAGATTGAGCAATTTTTATCCCTGTGGCTATTTTAGAAGGTTGGTCTGTTTGGATAATGACATCGGCAGTTTCTATCGCTACATCACTACCAAGTGCGCCCATGGCAATTCCTATATCACTCGCTGCTAAAACAGGTGCGTCATTAATACCATCTCCAACAAAAGCGACCACTTTAGTTGGGTCCTGCTTAATTTTTTCGACTTCATTCAGTTTATCTTCTGGCAATAAACCACCTTTAGCGGAATCAATACCTAAGGTATTCGCTATCTGTTGGGTAATGGAATGCTTATCACCAGAGAGCATCACTAAATGTTTGATGCCTGCTTTTTTGATTTGTACTATACTTTTTTTAGCATCTGCTTTGAGTTCATCCGCAATGGTTACATAACCTGCAAATTGTCCATCTACTGCAACTAAGACAATGCTTTCGACAATCGTATCCGTTTCATTCGGAACAGCAATTCCAAATTGCTCCATCAGTTTTTTATTACCTACTAACCATGTTTGATTAGCAATGTCGCCTTTCAATCCTTTCCCTGCAATTTCTTGAATATTAGTAACCACTGGCAAATTCTCTGTAACTCCATATTCCATAATTGCCTTGGCAATCGGATGGGTAGATTTTGATTCTATTGCCAGGAGGTTGGTCATAAAATCCTTTTCCCTCCAAGCATTACGAAGTACAATGTCTTTTATTTTAAAAACGCCTTTAGTCACCGTTCCCGTTTTGTCCATCACCAGAGTATTCACCTTGGTCAACTGGTCTAAAAAGGTCGCTCCTTTGAATAATAATCCATTTTTAGAAGCCGCACCTAAACCACCAAAATAGCCTAATGGAATAGAGATAACTAAAGCACAAGGGCAAGAAATAACTAAGAAAATCAAGGCTCTATATAACCAATCCGTGTAGTCATAATTTTCAACAAAAAAGTAGGGCAAAACAAAAATAGCAATCGCCAAATACGTAACAATTGGGGTGTAAATCTTAGCTAATCGTCTGATTAACAGCTCTGTTTTGGATTTTCTAGCAGTTGCATTTTGCACCAATTCTAAAATGCGGGCGATGGAACTATCATTGAATAATTTTTCCACCTGCACATCAATCACGCCTTCTAAATTAATAGACCCTGCCATGACTTGTTCGCCTTTTTGGATACTTTGTGGTTTGCTTTCTCCAGTCAAAGCTGCCGTATTTAAAGCCGCTTTAGGAGAATTTAATATCCCATCTAATGGAATTTTCTCTCCTACTTTTACTTGAATGGTTTCTCCTATTTGTACCGTTTCTGGGTGAACTGTTTCAAATTTATAATTTCTAAAAACCGTTGCTGTTTTTGGGCGTACATCTAATAGCGCCTTGATATTTCCTTTCGCTCGTTTGACTGCTTCCATTTGGAATAATTCTCCAATAGAATAAAACAACATCACTGCCACACCTTCCGGGTATTCGCCAATGATAAAAGCACCAATTGTAGCAATTCCCATCAGGAAAAATTCATTAAACACTTCTCCTTTCAGGAGCATCTCAACTGCTTCTCGCAATACAGGAAATCCCACAGGTATATAAGCAGCTACATACCAAGCTATTTTAACCCAACCTTGAAAAAAGTCTGGTTTTAGCCAATAATCCATTGCCAATCCTGATAGCAATAAAAGAAAACTGATGCTTGCAAGAACATAAGGGTTTCCTCCGTGGTCATGATTATGGTCGTGGTCATGGTCGTGACTATGACCGTGGTCATGGCTACAGCATCCATCATCTTGAATGGCATTTTTCCCTTTTTCAGTAATTAATACGGAAGGTACTTTGGCATTTATCTTTTCTTCCAAAGTGCAACAAGTGATATTGCCTTGTTCGTCGTAGGTATGCATATGTGGTTCCTGACTCATAGTTGATAGTTGGTAATGCGGATTGTTAATCCGCTGAAAAATCCAAAGCGGATTAACAATCCGCTTTACTAGCCCCAAATGTACCAACTATATCAATGCAATGATATTGCAAGAAAATTAAAACCATCCCATCTCGAAATGAATGTTACAATCAGGGAGAAATACTTTGACCATATTAAGGTCAACATCTGAGATTTCTGTATCAATTAAATATAAGTGTTTTAATTTCTTTAAGCGTTGGATACTACTCGGCAATGCACCTATTCGTCCATAGCAAATTTCTAACATTTCCAAATTTTCTAAACCGCCAATACCTTCGGGTAGCTTATACAAATCCAAATTATCCAATCTAAGTCGTTTCAAATTTTTCAATTCGCCTATTTCATCAGGTAATTCGTGGAAGTTATTTCTTGTTAGTTTCAAATAGGTCAAATTTTTTAGTTGACCTATTTTGGGGGAGATATGTTGTAAAATATTAAAACTCATATCTAAAGAAGTCAATCCTCTTAAATCAAAAATCGCATCAGGGATTTCCTTAAAGCGATTATGTTCTAGCTGCAAACCTTTTAATTTTTGCAATTGTCCAAGTTCAGTCGGAAGCGACTGCAAACCAACATCATTTAAAAAATCTGGTTTATGCCTAGGTGTTTTGCTCATGATAATGTCCGTATAAGTCTCCATTTCTACTTCCACCGTATTGGTGACTTTCAAAATTTTCAGGCTACTACATTGACCAATTTCAGGAGGAATTTCTGAGATTGGATTATTTGAGGCATCTAAAAAATCTATGGAAGTCAATGCTCCAATCTTAGGACTAAGGTCCGTTATTTCATTATTCTGAATGGATAAAAGTCGAATTTCATCGAGCTTACCAAGGGTTTCAAAAGGAATAGTTTGAAGGATTTTCTTTTCGCTTTTTCCTATGTGGTTTCCTAAATCGATATATCTAGGGTCTTTGTTTTCAAACCCTTCAAACATATCAGAAATGTACTTTGGAGTTTTCATATTTATTTTTAATTTTCAACTATAACACCTTGGATATCAATGTATTTCTATATCAATTAGTTCCCAATCAATAAAAAATCAGGAATCATTCATAAGTACGACATGCTAATTTATTCGGTATTTCATGAACATCTTTTCTCGCTATTTTTAACTAAAAATATCAAAAATCTAGTCCCTAAAATCTACCGAATTAATCAACACATCGCACTTAAGACAATCCCTGATATAAAACTATTATTCTTCTTCCCTAATCCATCCATTTAGTAAAACAGATTAGGGAAGAAATTGTAGCTATTTTTATCGTTAGTGATTCACATAAACCGTACTTGTCTTCCAAATAATCTCTCCACATCTAGTCTTAATTTTACACTTCAATTGGTAAGTACCTGGCTTCATGTTTCTTAAGTAATTGTCACCGCCGCCGTTTGGTCTACCCCATTCGTATGGTGCGTTCACTTCTCTTCTTACTTTATAGCCGTTGATGTATAATTCCATGTATTCCACATCTTGGTGACGTTCTGCGCCTACTTTCACATATAAATCTTTTCCTTTTTGACATTTTGAACCGTGCTTGCCATACATGTACCAGTAGTTCGTGTTGCAGTAAGTTGGTGCGCAGTGTGCATTGACGTGAAAAATGATTTCTTTTTGGTATTTACCGCCACATCTAGTTTTCACCACACACTTTAATCGGTAAGTTCCTGCTTTTAAGTTTCTTAAGTAGTTGTCACCGCCTGTATTTGGTCTTGCCCATTCATATGGTGCATTCATTTCTCGTCTTACTTTGTAGCCATTTAAATATAAATCCATGTAAGCAATATCTTGGTATTTTTGCGCTTCTACTTTTACGTAAACATCTTTTCCAACTGGGTAAGTCTCTCCGTTCTTTACGGTTTTGTAGTAATAGTTATTATTGCATTATCCACCGTCATCGGCAGTAGCAGTCATATTAAAAGTAATAGAGAATAAAGCGATTAAGGTGAAGAAGAATAAATTTTTCATGATGTTATTTTTTTTAAAGTTCTTTAATGCCTGCCTACCGAGCAGGTAGATTTGTTTTAAGTTTTGCTTATTAATTAAGCGTTACATTAAAGAGTGTGGGGGGCTTCAAAAATGTACCCACGCTTTTTAAAAAAAATAATTTTAATTTTTAAAAACAGATTTAAGTTATTGATTATCAATCTATTAAATAAAAATAATTTATTTACAAAAAGGGTATTTCTAAATAAATCACTTTTCTACCAACTATTATTTATCGAGAAACGCTATGTAGGTGTATGGATGTCAAAAAGATTATACATAATATAAAGAAAGGAGACATCAAAGCAGAAAAAGCAATGTACGATTACTGTTTTAAGCATTGTTTCAAAATTGCATTGGTGTACTGCGATGATAAAGCGGAGGCTATCTCTGTGTTTAATCACGCCGTCCTGTATATTTTTGACCATTTACATCAATTAGACAAGCCAGAGCATTTAATTAAGTGGAGTAGCCGAATTATTAAGAATGATTGTATTGACCAGATTCGAAAAAAGACGGTTTATAAAAATAAATTGATTACCTACTCTGAACAAGGACAATCAAGCGTCGTCCTTAATGAAGCAATGTCATCGTTGGCAATGGAAGAAATCATCCGACATATTAATCAACTCCAACCCGATTATCGATTATGCTTTGTGTTAAAAGAAATTGATGGGTATACTTTTAAAGAAATCGCTGAAAAATTATCTATCAATGAGAATACCACAAAATGGTATGTGAGTGAAGCAAAAAAGCTATTACAATTGCAATTAACCCAAGCAGGTTATCAATCAATCAAAAAGAGCCGTAATGGATTTAAAAGATAAATTTAATAACCATCAAACTGAAGTGGACGCAGAAGCATGGGCACACTTTCAACTGCTGAGAAACAATCAGCGACCTAAAAGAAGATTCTTTTGGTGGTTCTTCTTTGGTGGATTGGTATTAATAGGAGTGGTAGGAATTATTTTTTGGCAATCCAATAAAAGTACAATCACCCCAACTGAAAGGCTAAGCAATCAGGTGACTGACAGTATAAATATTATTAACGATAAGGAGCTAAAAAAAATAACAGCTATTAACGAATCTACAGCTAGCATTTCTAAGCAAAATAAAAACATACCCGTTTTAAATAGCGCTACTAAAAACAAAAAAAATAATGATTTGAATAATAGTAATAGGGCTACACTAAATAATGATTTTGTAGAAAACACTACCATTCAAAAAGAAGAAGGCTTTCAAAACACCTCACAAAAAATTGATAATCAAACTAATACACACATACCACAAGAAAACGAATTAGCTAAGAATATAATCGAAAACAACCTGATTAAAGCTAGAGTGGAAAGAGCGGCAGATAATCGAAAAATTAATTTAGTAGCTAGCATTGAAAGTCCTATTAACAAATTATTATCCATCCCAGATAGTATAGAAACATTGGATGTACTACTGCCTTCTTCGTTAATCAAACCAATCCAATCGAAGAAAAACACCTTGAAATTTGGGATAAGTTTAGCAGATGCGTATGTCAATGGGTTTTCGCTCGAAAATCCTGTGAATAAACAAGGGCCTGCCTTTCAACTAGAATATTACCATGAATGGAATAAAATAATAGGAACAGGGATTTCAGCGGGTTATATAAATATGGTAGACCGAAAGAATCCAAGTGTTGCTATCAAAGGTCAAGAGACTATTAAATTTCTACACGCCAATCTCTATTTATTTTTATTGAATGAAAACAAGCATAAACTCTATGCAAAAATAGGCGCAGGATTAACAAATACGGATAGAGTATTGGGCACTTTTTTAGTCAAAGTCAATGGCGAAGTAGAACGTACTTTTCAAATCAATAATCTCACCGATATCGGCTTTTTAGTAGAAGGGGCTTATGAATACAAACTCAATAAATCTTTTATCATAGGTGCTAATTACAGCATCATCAGTCATAATGATGGCGGTTGGTATACTGGTCTATCCATCGGTTATCAGTTTTAATAAATCACCACAATTTTTTAAATCTTAAAATTACCCGACATGAAACTATTACTTTCAATTTTTGTAGGCTTGTTATTACAATTTCAAGCAACTGCACAGGATAATAACCATTTGTTGACCAATGTATCCTATGCCTTCTTTGGCACAGGGGATTTAAGTGGCACTGCAATAGGATTGGATTACCACCGAACGTTATGGAGTCGATTTGGATTGCATCTAGGTTATTCCAAAGCAACAGGACAAGGCGATAATACACTCCAAACCATTGGCAGGGATAATAGAGCCGTCCTTACAAACCTCTCTCTTGAAGGCAATGGCGAACAAGCTAGTGATTTAGCTAATTATAGCACCTATTTAATCGGAGTAAATTACAAAGTAGCTGATGGAAATAAGCATATTTTACTAGCATCAGGAGGATTGAATTACAAACAATTACAATACAATTATTTATCTAGTTTTTTAGCAGAAAATGTTAATAGCCAAGGGATAGCAGAAAGTGTTTCTATAGAAAGTACCTCTTTATTTGCTGAAAAAGAAACAGGTTTTTACTTTGGCTTAGACTATCTGTATGTTTTTGATAATTCCATTTCTTTAGGCTTACATGCAGCGGTTGAGAACAGTAATAATATATTATCTAAAGCGGGGCTGAGTCTTGGGTTTAGATTTTAGAAGGAATAGAAAATTAGATATTAAAAATAATAGCTAATATTTTTGTATCGTATTATCCGTTGGCAATCATCTGTTGGCAAAACTAGAAAGGATGCCAACGGATTGTTGCCAACGGATATAGTATTAGTTTGCTAGCTGAGAAGCTAAATCATTTTAACTTAAATGAACTCCTATAAACTAAATAGTAGAATGAAAGGATTGCTCAAAATTTATTAATTTAGTCTTTAAGTACTTCACGGAAATTGGGTATAAATAAAATTGAAATGAGTTTTGAGATTAGACAAGATGAGGAAATATATTTCCGAACCGCATCGCGGATGGGAAGCAACGCAGAAAACCTAATGGTTTTCAAGGCTTTTTAACATGAACAAACAACGTTTGTGACCCGCTTGCGGACGGGTTGCTAAGCTTAAAAATCTTTCAAGTTGATTATTTACTTAATTCCGTGAAGTACTTTTAAGTGATGATGAAAAATTAAATTAAATCTAGCTATGCAAACAGAAGTTTTAATTATCGGAGCAGGACCTACGGGTTTAATGATGGCAAGTCAGTTAGCAAGATTTGGGGTAGATTTTATTATTGTTGACCAAAAAGCAAGCATTACGGACAAATCCAAAGCCTTAGCGGTGCAAGCCCGAACAATGGAAGCCTATCAACAAATGGGCATATCAGAAGCAGCTTTAGAGCAAGGCATGATTGGTCGTGCAGTCAATTTTGTAGTAAATGGAAAGCAACTAAGAAGAATAGATTTATCCAATATTGGGTCAGGGCTCAGTCCATTTCCTTACATCACCATGTTAGAACAAAGTAAGAATGAGGCGCTACTCAACAATTTTATCGAGGAAAAAGGCAGTGGTGTTTTGTGGAATACCAGTTTAGAAAGCTTTACGCAAAATGAGGGCCATGTCACTGCCATTTTAAACCATAAAGATGGAGAACAATTGACGATTCAAGCAGATTGGATGATTGGGGCAGATGGAGCGAGTAGTCCCGTACGCAAACAACTAGGCATGACCTTCAAAGGAGATACGCATGAGCAAACTTTCTTTGTAGCCGATGTGCAATTAACCTGGAAGTTAGAAGGACATGAGTTATTTATTTGTTTGGATAAAAATAATTTTTTGGCTTGTTTTCCGATGAAAGGGGATGGGCATTTTCGATTAGTTGGGGCCGTTCCTGTGCCTTTATTAAATAAGGAAGATTTAAGTTTTGAGGATGTATTAGTGGATTTATTACCCAAATTGAATTTTGACCTGCAATTACAAAATGTAAAATGGTTTGCTACTTATAAAATTCACCATCGAGTGGTCAATAATTTTCAAAGAGACCGTTGTTTTTTAGCGGGGGATGCGGCACACATTCACAGTCCAGCAGGAGGACAAGGCATGAATACAGGATTGATGGATGCGTATAATTTAGCTTGGAAACTAGCTCTAGTGGTACAAGAAAAAGCAAGTTCTAAATTATTAAAAACGTATAATGAGGAACGCCTACCCTTTGCAAATCAACTAGTGAACACAACGGATACTGCTTTCGAAGCTATTGTTTCTACGAATCCTTTGGTTCGATTTTTCAGGTTAAATGTTTTGCCGACAGTTGTTAAAACGCTTACTTCCTTTGATACGACTCGTGAATTAGCTTTTAAGACCGTCTCTCAAATTGGTTTAAATTATCGAAAAGGTTCTTTAAAAAGAAATCATCAAGATGGGAATTTCACTTCAAAAGCGCCAAAAGCAGGCGACCGTTTCCCTTATTTCCCAACCAAAACTGGAACTACCTTTGATTGGTTAAAGGGTACTTCTTTTCAGGCATTGTACTTCTGCGAGACGGCTGATGCTCCTAAAATGAAGCAGTTGTCTAATTATTTTAAATTAGCAAAAATTGATATTCAGTTACACCAAATTTTAAAAACAACCGATGTTTCTATTTTTGAAAACTTAGGTATTCAAGAAGAAACCTTATTTCTTGTTCGTCCAGACATGTATATTGGCTATCGAAGTGGGGAGATAGACTTAGCGGACATCGAAATTTATTTTGAACAGCATTTGACGCTGGTCTAATCTTTTTGGGATGTAAAAGATTTGTCAACCCCAGCTGAATACTTATTTATAAATTTATTGATAATCTTCTCTTGGTGGATTAAACACATCAATAATCCGACAATCCGTCAAAGCTTTTCCTGAATGTGGTTTATTACCAGCAATGACGATGACATCTCCTGCTCGACAAACTTTGGTCACCCCGTCAACGGTCATTTCAAATTCGCCAGCAATAATATTGGTAATTTGTTCATGTGGGTGGTGGTGCTCGGGTAAAGCATAACCTGCTTCGACCGTTACGTGCATGACCGATAATTGGTCGGAGTGTATCGCTTTAGCTTTAAAGCCTTTGAGTAAATCAAAATCTGGTAAATCTTCGGTGGTAATAAACATAGAAGTATTTTTAAATGTAAATGCAAGATAAGACTTCTTTGGAAATTGTTAATTTCGCGGTTATGATTATTTGATTTAGAAGCACAAAAATTAAAGCATCAACTAAAACACTGATAATAATCCGTGGAAAAATTAAATCCGTGGGGAAATTAAACTTATAGGCTCCACGGATTTAGACGTTGAAGATATTTTTTAATAATCAGTATTCATAAAGGTTTACTTTTTAGCTCATTTAAAACTACCTCCAAATTAATTTTTGATGGACAAAGGCATTAAACAATTAACGCATTCAGAAACGATTAACCAGTCTCAAACATTCCCTGTGGTAGTGGTCTGTGAAAATTTTATAGGTCCAGAAAACGTAGGCATGACTTTTCGGATTTGCGATGCGATGGGTGTGCAACATTTATATCTTGGTGGAAGCACCCCCACTTTACCCAATCGAAAATTGGTTAAAGCTTCAAGGTCTGCCCATAAAAAAGTGCCGTTTACGCATCAGTTGGATATGGCTGGCTTATTAGGACAATTAAAACAAGCAGGCTATACTTTAATTGGTTTAGAAATCACCAATCAGAGTAAAGATATTCGTACTTTTGATTTCACAACTTTAGGTAAAATTGCTTTTGTGGCAGGAGCAGAACGACATGGTATCTCAGAAGCAACTTTAAATACATTAGATTCGACTGTTTATATTCCGATGTATGGTACGGGTTCTTCCATGAATGTGGTGACGGCCTTGTCAATTGGGTTGTATGAAATAACGAAGCAGTTCGCTTAATCCCGACCTAATCACTTAGTGACTAATGACTTAATGACCAATGACTAATTAATGACATTTCCACAAATCATAGCAGACTTAAAAAAGAAGCAGTACCAACCTGTTTACTTTTTACATGGCAATGAATCTTACTTCATTGACGCCATAGCTGATTTTATTGAAAAAAAGGTATTGTCCGAAGGGGAAAAGTCTTTTAATCAAACCATTCTGTATGGCAAAGAGACGGAATTTAAACAGGTCGTAGATACCGCCCGTCGCTATCCAATGATGGCACCTTATCAAGTGGTGATATTAAAGGAAGCTCAGGAAATGCGGACGCTGAAAGAGTTGGTGACCTATGTAGAAAAGCCTGCCGAGACGACTATTTTAGTAATTTGCCACAAGCATAAAAAATTTGATAGTCGAACTAAATTAGGAAAGATTCTAAAAAAGAATGCCGTTCTTTTTGAATCGAAAAAACTATATGATAATCAACTCCCCGATTGGATACATAATTATTTAAAAACGAAAGGGTTTACGATTAAGCCCAATGCTACCGCTTTGATAGCAGAATATCTAGGCACCGACTTATCTAAAGTTGTGAATGAGTTAGACAAACTCGCCATTAATTTGCCAAAAGGTACAGATATTACCCAACAGCATATTCAAGATAATATTGGAATCAGCAAGGATTATAATGTCTTTGAATTACAAAAAGCCTTAGGTCAAAAACAGGTAACTAAAGTCAATCGGATTATTAAGTATTTTGGGGCCAACCCAAAGAAAAGTCCGATGGTGATGATGGTCGGTTCGTTGTATAATTACTTCAGCAAAATTTATATGCTGCATTTTTTGCGGCATGCAGGAGACCAAGATGTCCTTAGTGCACTAAAATTAAGGTCGAGTTTTTTCCTTAAAGAATACAAAGCATCTGCTCGAAATTATTCCAGACCACAAACGGAAAAGGT
>CALJVJ010000100.1 GCA_937974625.1 uncultured Saprospiraceae bacterium | reverse complement strand
CACCCATGTTTACATTAAATTGTAAATCTTTTTTGAAGAAAACGTAAGCAAACAAAACAACTAAGGCCACTCTAAACCAAGGAAAAGGCTTTGTGTTTAAAAAAGCTTTTCCACTAGTCATTAATTGATGCTTAGCTGAAATTAAAGGTACTTTTAAAGCAACTAATAATTTTAGGGCGATTTGTTGCCAAGTAACCTCAGCATATTTATTTTTATATCTATCCAAGATATTTTTTCCTGTAGTTGTTTCTTTATTTTCTTTGACTTCTACTTTTGGAAATAAATTGAGTTGGTTCATCTTGAAGAATTTTAGTTATTTTTTGGATTGTATCTAAAACAATTTTTGTGTTTCTTTAAAAAACTAGTTTTAAAATTGATGTTTTGTTTTAAATACAATGCAAATTAAAACAATTTATTTATTTTAAGCAAGCAATTTAAAACAAAAAATTTTAATTAAATCGACTGTAAGTCGTAACTCGCTGCTAATCAATTATTTGAAGTAAATATTTTTTTTATATTTTTCAAACATTTTTTTAGCCCTTATAATAGGAAGCTATTTGAATTTAGCTATTTTTGCCCTTGGTTTTAATTTTTATAAAACATCAGTAGAATTATGAAATTAGTAGAAAATAAAGTAGTCTTAATAACCGGTGGGTCTAGAGGAATTGGAGAAGCTATTGTTCATAAAATGGCAAGTAATGGAGCCAATGTAGCTTTTACTTATCGTTCTTCTGCAGAGAAGGCAAATGCGGTAGCAGAAACAGCAGCTTCAAGTGGTGTGACGGTCAAAGCTTATCAGTCCGATGCAAGTTCATTTGTACAATCTGAAGCATTGATTAAAAGCGTAT
The DNA here is from genome assembly GCA_937974625.1 of uncultured Saprospiraceae bacterium. Taxonomy (GTDB): domain Bacteria; phylum Bacteroidota; class Bacteroidia; order Chitinophagales; family Saprospiraceae; genus JAFMDF01. Next base: position 17,979 of record CALJVJ010000100.1, on the reverse strand, counting down.
TAGAAGATTTTGGTAGAATTGATGTATTGATTAATAATGCAGGAATCACAAGAGATACATTGATGCTAAGAATGAGTGAAGACCAGTGGGATCAAGTAATAGAAACAAATCTTAAATCTGTTTTCAATTTAACGAAGCACGTACTTCGTCCAATGCTAAAACAACGAGGAGGGTCTATTATCAACATGAGTTCAGTAGTTGGAGATTTTGGCAATGCGGGTCAAGCCAATTATGCGGCATCAAAAGCAGGAATCTTTGGTTTCACAAAATCAATAGCTAAAGAAGTTGGCTCTAGAGGAATTCGATGTAATGCATTAGCACCTGGCTTTATTGAAACAGATATGACAGAAGAATTAGATGAAAAAACAAAAGCAGCCTTTTTAGCTAGTATTCCTTTAAAAAGATTGGGAAAAGCAGAAGAGGTTGCAGATGCATGTTTATTTTTAGCATCTGATTTATCAACTTATATATCAGGACAAACGCTAAGTGTTTGCGGTGCTTTAAATTGTTAACGAACAAAAATTCAAGGTAAAACAAAAAAGCCGAGTTGTTTCCAACTCGGCTTTTTAAATATCACAATCTCTTATTTTTTAATTCTCAGATAAACCTTTCTGAAAATATTTTTTATTAAAATGGTAAATCATCTTCTGATGAAGCACTAGCAGTAGAATTAGATGTCGGTGCATCATCTAAAGTAGGAAAGTCACCTGCCGCTGCGGGTGCAGGTGCAGCAGCCGTAGCAGCAGCTCCAGCTTCAATTCTCCAAGCATTCAAATTAGTAAAATACTTTCCTTGCCACTCTCTACCTCTTAAATCAAAATGTACTCTAATAGAATCTCCCTCATTATAATTATCAACTAAAGCACAACGATCTTGTGTCAATTGAAATTTTACAAATTGTGGGTAAGTACCATCTACCTCAATCACAAACTCTCTCGCCTGAAAAGTTGCGGTTTTATTTTCTGTATCAAATTTTTTGTGTAGCTTTCCTACTATCTCAAATGACATATATATAATCCTTTAAAAAGTTATTAATTAATTTAATCTACTGCAAAAATAAACAAATCTTTGGAAAAACCTAAGAAAAAACAGGAATTGTAGCACTTATTTGTGCATAAATTTATTTTTTAGCCTTTTTTTGCTGTAACTATAGCGTAATTCTCACACTAAAATTATGCGTGCCACTAAAAGGTGCAGTAGCTCTGTAAGCATAATCAATTCCAAAGCGGCTATCCCCGTCTTTTTTAGTTGGTACTTCTAAAGATACACCTGCACTCAAACCAGAATAAACGGATTGTTCAAAATCTCTCTCTGCACTAAGTCCTGCCTCCAACTTATAAGCAGCTCTAACCATAAACATATCGTTTAAAGAATATTCTACCCCACCACCAATTTGGTCTCTCGCAAAAGAATTAGCTGTAAAGTTACCTAAGATAGTAAATCGGTTACTTTCATTAATATCAAAGTCATAAGACATCCCAATATTCAAAGCAGAAGGTAATTCAAATTCCGCAGAACGTTGATTGACCGTAATATCATAAGATAGCGTCCCGTCAGGATTTTCAGTAGCAAAAGATAATCCTTGTCCACCAAAACTCATTCTAGAACCAATATTTCGCAAAGAAATACCAAATTTGAAATTATCTTTAGGACCAGTTACATATTGAACACCAGCATCTAAAGCAAATCCAAAAGCAGAGACATCAGAAATAGCCTCAGAAATAGCCCTAAAAGTAATACCTACAGAAATTTTATTCTCAAACATATGCGCATAAGAAAGTCCTAAATGGAAGAAATTTGGAGAAAAAGTAGCACCTGTTCCTTCAGGTTGGTCGGTCGTTGTGACCTCAATTTCTCCCATATCCAAAGACATGAGACTAACGCCAAAAGTACCATTTGTTCCAACTTTCTGTCCAATACCAAAGGCATTCATTTTAATGTCTGTACCTTCTAGATAACGAGCATGCCCTATAAGTACCTCCGTTTTTCCAGAAATACGACTTAATCCTGCTGGATTTAATCGTAGTGCTTCTACACCGCTTATCATAGAAGTGGTCATGGTATGAAGTCCTGCGCTTCTTGCCCACGGATTCATCAATAATTCATAAGCTCCTGCCTCTCCTTGTCTATCTGGGTTTCCTGCTTCGAGTTGAAGAGTAAAAAGTAAAAAACAAATTATCAAGCTATATAAAACTTTATGCATAATCATTAATGATGATGAAAAAATAAGCCCATCCTTTAACATTTTTCTTTGGTATTAGCGATATATACAGGATAGCTATTTATATCGCTAATACCAAAGAAAAATGGCGAACTTATTTTTTCATAGTTCTTATTTAAAATAAAAGTAAGTCGAATACCAAACTTAATATAAGTTATAACCCAGAAGGGTCAAACTGTCGTTGCACGCCAAACCATTTAATCATTCGTTCACCAATTCCAGGTGCATCAATATGAATCATATACACTCCACTAGCAACAGGAATGCCTTTACTATTCTTTAAATCCCATTCTAAAGCTGGAGCAATCTGTTGTCTATTTACTGCACGATTTCGACCAGTAATTGGCGTACCTACCTCATTCCGTTTGTATTGTCTAATAAATCGACCATCTAAGGAATATATAGTAACCGTAGCATTAGCAGGAAGATTTGTTATTTTGACAATATTAGTAAACTGAGATGTCTCATAAGCCGAATATCCTAAATAAGGATTCGGTACTGCTCGAATAGCTTTGAGGGCTTCATCCATATCGTCTTCTGTAGCGATATCACTTGCTTCTACACTATCCAATTTGATACGATATGTAGGGTAGCCATTAAATTCACCAGTACCATCTTCTACTTGATAGGGGTTATCAACTCGTAACTTAATCGTAACATCATTAGGAATCAATCCTTCGTCATAGGAAAGCATTTGTGTACCTTCTGCAGCGAGTAGCATACCAGCCCAAGTAATTTGTTCTAAAGCTCTTACTTTTCTAAAAGGACTAGAACCATTTTCTGGGTCCAATCGCTCTTGAATAGCTACGCACTCATCGTATTCCGAATCCGTTACATAGACAAAGTGTTGTCCACCTGCATACAAGTCAAAAAGAGAAGAAACATCTGTTGTAATAGAAATAAGGTTAGAAGGGTTGAAAGCCATATCGCCACCAGTTGGTATTTCTCCTAAATAATTAGGATTCAAGCCATCAGTAGAGGAATTATCTGGTCGATAAACTGAATTTTCACCAAAAAAGATATTTAACCGCTTACCCGTTTCAACATCAATTGCATATCCTGGAAACCAACCCATGCCAGTTAATCCCATACCATCTGCTGCAGGCAATCCATCTGCGCCTGCTTCTTTTCCAACAGAAGGTCTTTTCCTAACATCAAAGTTTTCTGCGCCACCTTCAGATTCTAAGGAAAGTCCTTGTGATTGGCTAGAATAATAAACATTTGATGTTTCTACAATTACACATCTACTCCATTTAGATTTGTCTTTGGTAAAAACAATATCCACATTATTTAACTCTCTCACACCAGAAACATTACTAGATAATTTCTTATTCAAAACAGAATTAAAGTTTCTGCCTTCATTGACCCATGCAGGAGAAATGTAGGAATTCTGAGGAATTAAGCCAAAGTTAATCACTGGCTCTTCAGAACGGTCTTTATAGTCGGCTAAAATAAATGGATAAAATAAGCCACCAGATATATTGACTAAAGCTTGGTCTTGGTCAACAGGTTGTCCTGTCAAAGGGCCACTAGGATAAAATTCAAACTCCTCTGACGAACCAGTTTGTAAAAAATTAAGTGGATAAAAGCGACCTTCAGGTACAAAGGATAACCACTCTGGCTGAGTTGGGTCAGCATAAGTAATTTCAGAACCAATGACACCATTTGTTCCGGTGCCAGCCTCCCCCACTTCTGGTCTTTGTTCAATGGCAATAGAAAATCCATATTCGCCAATAATCTGTTCATTCAATTCATCAATCGTCGTTGCAGAAGCTATCTCTGTACCATCAGCTAAATCTGTTAATACCCAATTGACTTGTTCATCCAATCGGCTATTACTCATATTTTCATCAATAAAAGTTAATTGGAATTCTCCATTCTTAACTGCTAGAGGATTATATACCTTAATATCAATTGGGCCTTTACCTGCTTTATAAGCAATTTCACCTGTAAAGCTACCATCCAATATAGCAGCAATCGTTTCTTCTTTAACATCCAAAAAGACACCACCTGCTCCTTCGCCATCAATTCGCGTAATCTCAGCCCCTGTTCCAAAATCCGCATTTAGATTCTTAACAACAATTTCTCTAGGAATCACCGTATAATAAGGATTTGTTCCATCCCCAATATTTCTTCTTCCTTCTAAATAAGCTCTTCGTTGTCCAAGAACATTCGGAAATTGTGTAAACTCTTCGTAATTATTATAAGCGTAGGCAATCGAAGTAAAGTAGTATTTCTTTTGATTGATTAAAGTTCTATCTCCATCTGCAAATTGGTCTTCGGTTATTCGGAACGTATGTCTAACACCCAAATCTTGTCCTTGTACTTGAGATTCAGGTACCCAAATTTGGTCAGGCTCTCCTACGTTAGTACTAGGGTTTGGTAACGCCGACCAGTTAAAAATTTCGCTTACCCCATTTCTTTTATCTACTTGATAAATAACTCGAGCTTTATCAGGGTCATTTAGTTCTGCTATACTTACATTAGGCCCAGATAATTGAAAAATCTTATAGCCTTCAAAAAAGTAAGTTCTATCTTCTTCAGGAATAGTAGTTGGCGCTTGCAAATCAATTTCTGCATACTTTTCAGCAGCATTATTAGAAGTACCTTCATCATTCGTTAAAATAGCCACAATTTCTTGGTCCAATTCTATCCAATCAACATCTGGTGCATCGGGTCCATCTGTGATATCAAAACAGTTATCAAATAAAGCTTGAGCTACGTCATCAGCGAATAAAAGCGGGTCAATATTTGGATTTGGATGTTGCACATCTGGCACCCAAACTACACCAACAATTAATTCATTAACCGAACCTGGGTCTAGTCGGAAAGGCCCAGAAGCTTGAATAGTTCTTGTATCGAAGCCCTCTAAGTTTTCATTAGCCATTGTCCAAGCCTCAGAGTCATCTGGTCGATTTGGAAAAGCATAAGGAATAACATCATTACTTAGTGGGTCATATCCTGTTCCACCATTTGTAAATGGGGTTCCATCTTTCCAACTTCCTGATAATAAATTATAGTAATCAGAACTTTGCACTGGGTCTCCCATTCCTGTTCCACCATCTGGAGCAGTATCATTTCTTAAGAAATAAGTAAAAGAAGACATGGGTAATTCTACAATCGTATCAGGTGCTTCTCCTACAGAAGGGTTTCTTAAAGTCCCATCTGAATTAAATTTCTTTGGACCAAGAGGTCCTCTAAAGTAATCTACACCTAAAAGAGGAACTTCATCACAGTAAGTATTGACCTGTCCAAAGACATTACACTCACAGCCAGTAATACCATCCAACATGTCTCGATTATAAACAAAAGCCAAACTTCTATCAATATCACAACCAACAAAATCATCATCAGGACAACCTAAATCAGCATCTACCCAAATAGCAAAATAAGTACTATCAATACTTTCAATCGCCCGATTGATTAATTTATAACGTTGGAAAGTCATATCATTAATCTCATCATTGGTTGCATAACCAAAAGCCTGCACTTGAATTTCCATTTGAATCGCATCACCATTACTTTGCGTATGTGGAGCGCCATTATCATTATAAATCCAGAAAATCATTTCATCTGGATATTGAGGCGTATCGCAGCCTCTTAATTCAATTCTTGGGTAGTCGCCTTCTTGTGGTTCATAAAATCCATCTCCATCTACATCAAAAAATGCAGCCAAACCTTGTGTGGTATTCGGCAATTCAAATCCTCTTAATTCAAAAAAGAATTCATTACCTCTAGCTGGCCAACCTTTTACACCTTCAGGAATTAAATCTTCGTCATAATCGGCACCAGTCAATTTAGCTTCTTCAATATTTCTAAGGTGTTCATCAATTTCAGCACCGGTTACTCTAAAGAATCGGTCCCAGTCATCACAAATCTCTCTATCTGTAGTTCCCTCAATAGGGTCTAATGGTCCTGGCCAAAAATCCTCTCCACCACCTAAACTATAAGTCTGTGCGGCTAATTTCAAGTTTCCTCCTGGATCAAAACCTCCTAACCAAACAGCTCCAGCAAAAATGGAAGATTTTTCTGGCACACCAGAACCAGGAGTTACCTTAGGTACGATATATCGACCATCATTACCATTCCACCAAACATCGCCACCAGCTAACAAACGAGCACGTACATTATTAATACTTTGGTCAATTTGCGCCTCTGCTGCCACACAATCTTCCCGATAATTAGCAGGTCTATTGGTAGGTGTTTTAGGTGCTACTGACTTAGCATTCTTGCCGTCATTTTGAGGTCCCACGTGCGCAAAAGTTGTTTGTGCAAAACAAAAACTTAATACGATTAAAAAATATCTTAATTTCATTCCTGATTTATTTTCGTAACCGAAAAATCATGGTAATTTTAAAAACACCATAATTTTAGATTAATTTATTTTTCTTAAAATTCTACAATTGCTCCTAACAAAATTCTTCTTGGTAGAGAATAGAAATCTGGATTAGCCAATGCCCAAGCATAAGCATCTAAAAATGATTGAACATCTCTACTAGAATCTCCCAATGTTCTAACTCTAGCAACTCCATCTGAAGAAGCCAAGAAGCCATCATCATCAGGTGAACCAGTAGCGGGATAAACGCCTAAGATATTTCTAGCGTCTAATAAGTTTTGAACTCTACAGTAAACATTTAAGTAAACAGGATGTGCAGCATCAGGTTTAGTCAAGTTAAAGTTCTTATCTGCTCTAAGATTTAAAGTAAAGTTCCAAGGTAATCTAGCTCCGTTAATTGCACCAACTGTTCCATCTCCATTAAACTGTCTTGGGACTGATTTACCAGTAAACGGTCGACCAGATACAGCAGTAGCTTGTAGATTAACACCAGCATCTGCAAAAACATCTGCACCAAACCATTGTGGTCCAGTATATCTCCTTCCTCTACCATAACGATAATCAACAGTCGCATTCAATCTATGTCGTTCATCAAAATTTAGCGGAAATAAAGTTCTTAAATTACCATTCTGAGAAAGGTTTCTCTGAGAAATAGCATTAGAACCAGTACCATCAGCAAATTGTAAAGTATAACTAGCTGTCAGCTGAACATTATTCGTTCTCCTTCTATCAAATTGGAAAGAAAATCCTTTAACCGTACCAAAATCTATATTATCAAAAGAATCATAATTTCCTAAAACGGGGACAAAAAGATAGGTTCTAGTCTGAATCATATCTCTCAATTCCTTATAATAAGCGGCAATTTTTAAAGCCGCAGAATTACTTAATTTTTGCTGAAAACCAACTTCATAATCAATCGTCTTCTGAGGTTTCAGATTAGGATTATTAGAAGGTGTTCGACTTGGGTCTAAAAAATATAAATAATCTAAAGCCGTAGCGTTTGTTCTTTCTTGAGGTCGTTGAACCAAAATATCATAATGGGCAAAGAAGTTAGCTTCATCTGAAATTGGAAAAGAAAAAGCCAGACGAGGCATAATATTAATCTGTGGCTCATAATCTTCGAAAGAAGTATTCGGGTCAAAATCAGGAGATTGGATATTAGCATCTTCATCTACAAACTTTGGATTAATTACCTCTCCTCCAAAAATCACATTCCCATCGTTCGCAGGATTGCCATTAGCAAAGAACCAATCTTCTCCATTTCTAAAAGCTCTCACTGTATTAGAGCCTGCACTTTGTAAATACACTTTAAAATCATCTCCAACACCAGCGGGTTTTTCTTCGCCAATACTCGCATAGAAATCTCTAGCACCCATTATTTCATATAAAGAATAAGGGTCTTTTAAGACTTTTCTATTCGCATCAAATCTATCGACTCTGACACCCACTCTGAAAATAATATCTTTAAAGGAAAATTTATCTTGTATAAAAGCAGAAGCATATACAGGACGGTCGGGTGCTACAGGAAAAGTACGAATACCATTAGCATCTCTAGCCCTAAAGAAATCTTCGAAAGTGACATCCGTAGTTAACTTATTGCCTAAATAATCATAGCCTTGATAGTCCAAAAGGTCAACAGAACCATGCAATTCTTGAGAGGAAAACATATCCAAACTCAATTGGTCGGGAGATATTCCATCTACATTCACATATTCATTTAATGTTTGTCCCGTTAAATCTCTGACTCTTCTAAAAAATAAATTATCATCAAAGCCATCTGTAGCAATCTGCGTATTATATAAAGGTACCAATACCTGCCCAAACTGTCCCCCTGCATTAACTAATGTATCGCCTATAACAGCCGAAGTGTCTATCCCTAAAATATGTCGATTCGCCTGTAATCTAGCCAAATCCCATAATCGTCTAGGGTTTAACAGGTACCTTCGGTTAACTCTTTGTTCATAATTCACCCCAAATTCAATTGAGTGCCTTCCACCTCCTTTAGGAACTATGTCGAAAGAACTGTTTGCATTAAAAGTATAAATTTCTCCTTCCGATTTAAAGTTAATATTATGAATCGCATTGGCGTTTGAATGCAAACCACTCCATATATTATTTTGCCCTCCATTGACATAACCAAAAAGGCCATTATTAACGACAAAATCATTAAAATTTTCTGTATCTATACCATTAGACGCAGCCAAACCTGCATTGGGGTGGCCAGCACTTACTGGGGTAAAACCACCAAAAATTCTTGTATTATCCACATGTCCTAATCGAAAAGCATCTGTTCCAGGTAAAGCAGCACCTGCACCATCTGTAATGGTAATAGCTGGCTGCCAATCAAAATCAAAATTCCCAACATAACCGTAATCAAAAAAGTTATCGCCATGACGGGTATCTTTTTGGTCTCTCATCTGCTTCTCATAGCCAAATTGAAGATAATAAGAAATATTTTGAATTAAAGAAGTACCTGCATTTGCATCTCCCCCAGAAGTATTGGAGCCTAAACGTTGTCTAATTCTAAATATACCCCGATAGGTTGTATAATTATCAAAAGGATTATTCTGAGCATTTAATAAACGCCATCCATCATTATTCAATCTACTAGTCGGCGTAAATTGGTCTTCATCTTTAGCAAAAGTCCCTGTAAGAGAAATATCAATCGTCTTAGTTAATCTAGCTTCTAACTTAGCAGTTAAGTCAATTCTTTCTGTAGATTCAAAAGGTCTAGCATTCAAGGCGATTACATCTTCATTGTTCAAAAATTCAGCCGATGCAATTCTAGTATTATTCAAAAAAGTAATTGGATTAGCAGATATTTCAGCAATTTTTGCATCCGTTGCCCGATAAACAGGAATTGCAGTCGGGTCATCATCCCTATTAAAAGTGTACCTACCAGAAACTCGGTAACCCAAAATAGATTGTCCAGCTTTGTTTTTAATAATAGGTCCACTCAAACCCAAACCAACAATATTATTATCATAAGGGTCTAATTTTTTTGAAGTTTCTACCTCTGCACTACCAGAAAATTTATTAGAAGGTCCTTTAGTAGTAATCGAAATGATACCACCCGTTACATCACCATATTTTGCGCCCATCCCTCCAGTAATCACTTGCATTTGTTCAATTTCAGATTCGGGAATCAAGGCATTACTATTAACTCTAATACCATCAATATAATAATCTGTCGCATTGGACCGCGAGCCTCTAACGGAAATAGCATCACCTTCATCCGCAGAGGAAGCACCTGCCGTTAGAGCAGCAATAGCATTAATATTTCTAGTAGGGAGTTGTCTTATTTGTTCAGACGTAACTGTACCACCTTGGGTCGTATTATCCTGCTCGACTAAAGGCACCTCATAAGCAATAACCTCAACGGCATCTAAGGTAATACCTGTAGATAAGTCAGCATCGAGTTTATTGGTTTTACCAGCAGAAATCACTACCCCCTCATACTTTTTACTTTGTAGACCAGTATAACTGAATTCTACATCATAGGTACCGGGGTCAAGATTACCGATAACGTAATTACCATCTAGGTCTGTTTCTCCACCTCGAATTAGGACACCTTGCTTAAAAAGTGCTACATTTCCAAAAAAAACAGGCTCTCCATTATCATCAATAACTTTTCCTGCAAGAGCAGTTTGCGCAGCAACCGAAGTGCCTATCATTAGCGTAAGGCAAATAAGTAAATATCGAATCATATATAAAGTATTAGCTATTAGTTGGCTTAGCAATTTAGAATTTGGAATACTTAAAAGTATCCATTAAATTTCCTTTGAGGAAGGCCAATTATTTTTTAAATTTCGACGAATATCTCTAGTATAAGAACCTATGAAAAAAGTGTCTGGCTTATTTTTCATCATCCTTAAGAAAAAGCTTGTATTATAAAGTGTCTGCAAATTTAACAGGTGTAGACAACATTACAAAAAAAGTAGATACATACAAGCTATATTATTTTAGACACTTTGCGACAACAAGTCATAATTTCAACAATCTTTGACAAGTTTACGACCATTTTAAAGCAAAGTTTAATTTATTACTAACGTATCTATGTATAATATTTGCTGCTTAGGACTAGTACTTTCTTTTGATTACCAAGCGACAAAAGCTCAACCAACTTTAAGCAGCGCTTTTAAAATAATTTTCATGAAATTATTTTGTTAGGAACTAATCAGTATAATTCAATACATTGAATTTATTAATACTATGTAGTGATTTTATACTAACATTAGTTGCAGCTTACTAAAAAAGAGCACATTATTTGTCAAAAAATAGACATAAAAATAAACTGCTAATTTCAGACAAATAAGAAATAACGACCGCATTATAAATATTTAATACCGCTATCCCTGACTTTCCTACCATATAATTATTTTTTGCTATCTTTATCAAACTCGGTATAGTTATTGGTTTACCTATTTTACATTATTGTATTCGTAAAACACTCATAATCAATAAATTATATTTTTTTAAATATGTTTTAGATTCTGAGTACACCCCCACACATAAGAACATAGCAACAAAGGATTTAGAACAAACACTTAAGCTGTAATTGAAAAAGTACTTACATTTAAAAGCTAATTAAAAAATTACTTATTAGGGTCATAAAAAAGAACCAATTAAGTTATACCTTGAAAAAAGAACGCTTACTTTACTCCCGTTCAGAAGTAAGTATAACGAAAACAACACTAATTCATTAAATCTGGGGGTGCAGTATTTCTTTAAAAAATACTGCCACAAATTAAAACCACAAAAAATAACCAAAAAATTAAACAGGATATTCGCATTAAGCTAAATCAAGGAATTAAAAAACAAATTTCTAGCTTAAACAATATTGCAAATCCAACAAACAACAGAGGCGAAAGACCCCCAATAAAGAGGATGCTAAGGAAATGTCAAAAAAATTTCCCTTTCACGAACAATTAGATTCAATGGACTGTGGCGTGGCTTGCCTTAGAATGGTTGCCAGTTACCACGGTCGAGAATATGAAGCTAGCAGATTACGGGACCTTACCTATATAGATAGAGAAGGCGTCTCTTTGCTAGGCATCAGTCATGCTGCCGAACATATCGGTCTAAAATCTATAGGTGCGCCAGTACCTTTTCATCGTTTATCAAAAGATATACCTTTACCAGCTATTGCCCATTGGGAAAATGACCATTTTATTGTCATCTACAAAGTAACGGCCAAAGAAGTATGGGTGGGTAATCCGGCGGAAAAAAATATCACCAAACTTAATAAAGAAGATTTCTTAAAAGGTTGGCACAAATCTGAATTAGGAAAAGAAGAGATGGGTATTCTATTATTATTAGAACCAATGTCTGATTTTCTAGAAAAAGATGGCGGCAATGAGCGAAAAAATGGATTTCTCCATTTATATACTTATATCAAACAGTATCGCCCTTTACTACGACAAATCTTATTAGGCGTTGCCTTCGTTAGTTTTATACAGTTTGCTTTTCCGTTTTTTATAAAATCTATCATTGATACAGGTGTAGAAACAGAGGATTCCAATTTTATTTATATTATACTAATTGCCTTTATAGTTTTGTACTTGGCGCAGACTTTTGTCGAAACGATTCGAAATAGCATTATTCGCCATATTGGCACAAAAGTCAATGCTAAATTAATGTCTGAGTTTTTGACTAAGCTCATCAAATTGCCTATACGGTATTTTGATTCTCATGTAGTAGGAGACATATTGCAAAGAATCTATGACAATAAACGAGCTGAAAAATTATTAACTTCTACGACTGTTTTCGCTTTGTTCTCCATAGTTAATTTGGTCATTTCTGGCTTTATTTTATTTCTATTCAATTTAAAAATATTTATACTTTTTCTACTAGGCACTACCCTCTACTTTGGTTGGGCTTTCTATTGTCTCAACAAACGACGAGCTTTAGAAACGAAACGATTCGACTATGCGACTCAAAATCAAAATGCTTTAGTTCAATTAATTTCTGGTATTCATGAAATCAAGCAGCATAATGTAGAATTACAAAAAAGATGGGAATGGGAAGGTATCCAGAAAAAAATCTACGACATCAATCAAGAGTTTTTTGGTATCGAACAGCAACAAAAAATGGGTGCCAATTTCATCAATGATTTGAAGAATATAATCATTACGGTAGTTGCAGCTCAAGCAATTATCGCTCCTGACCAAATAATGACGCTAGGCACTTTAGTTGCCATCCAATACATGATTGGACAATTAAATGGTCCCATGGAGCAAATTATTAATTTTTTAAGTCAAGCTCAAGATGCTAAGATTAGCATCGAGCGGATGAATGAAATTCATCAAGGGACGGCTAAAGAAGAGATAGAAGGAACTTTAAATATTTTACCAGAAGAAGGAGATATTACCTTTGAAAATGTCACTTTTCAATACAGTGGTCCAAGCTCTCCAATCGTATTAAGAAACATTGATTTAAAAATTCCAGCAGGCAAAACTACTGCAATTGTAGGGTCTAGTGGAAGTGGTAAAACAACCTTATTAAAATTAATTTTAGGGACCTATAAACCTACCAAAGGCGTAATAAAATTAGGTGGGGTAAACTTATCTACTATTAATGGTAGATTATGGCGCGACCAATATGGTTTAGTAGCTCAAGATGGTTATATCTTCTCTGATACCATTACTGGCAATATTGCTTTTGGAGAAAGTATTGCAGATAAAAGAAACGTCATTCGTGCAGCCAAAATAGCCAATATTCAAAACCATGTAGAAAAACTTCGATTAGGCTACAGCACGATTATTGGTCCAGATAGTGTCAGTGGTGGTCAAAAACAACGATACCTGATTGCCAGAGCAGTCTATAAAAATCCCGAATATTTGTTCCTTGACGAACCAACCAATCCATTAGATACTTATAATGAAATGGTCATAATGGAGAATATAGAAGATTATTTTGTAGATAAAACCATCGTAGTAGTAGCTCAAAGATTGTCTACTATTATTAATGCAGACCATATCATAGTCATTGAAGACGGAGAAGTAATAGAACAAGGAACTCATGATTATTTATTAACGCTTAGAGGTGCTTATCATCAAATGCATAGAAATCAAACAGAATTGACGGTGTATAGGTAGAAGGGAAGGCGGAAAGGCGAAAGGGCTGAGGGGCTAAAAGGCACAAAGCATCTTGTTCGATATATCGTTTTGTTGAAAAAATCTGGTATATATCAAAATATTCTATCAGGAATTATATCTTACAAAAAAATCAGCATTCAGACTTAAGTTGTTGATTATAAAACAGTTAGGTTATCGTGTTTGAATTCAGACCGAAAATTACATTTTCTGTCTGAATTCTGACCTCTTCCTAATTTTCATTTTGTTCAAACTAACCTTTTTAAAATTAGTTATATAGTCGAAAAATAATTCATCGTAAAGAAAGTCAGTAGCAGATGTCAGACAAAGTATTAGACGTAATAATCATAGGAGCGGGACCAATCGGATTAACCTGTGGAATAGCAGCAAGCAAGGCAAAATTAGACTATTTAATTATAGAAAAAGGAGTATTGGTCAACTCCTTATATAATTTCCCGACCAACATGACTTTTTTTTCTACTTCTATTTTATTAGAAATAGGAGCTGTTCCTTTTATCTCTCATAATACAAAACCAACTCGACGAGAATCCTTAGAATATTATAATCGGGTATATCAAAGTTGGAAACTTAAAGCAAAATTTTATGAGGAAGTAATAAGTGTAGAAAGGATTGACGGCATTTATATTTTAAAGACCAATAAACAAACCTATCGAACTCGTTCAATTATTGTTTCAACAGGTTTCTATGATACGCCTCGTTTAATGAATATTAAAGGCGAAAATCTACCTAAGGTAAAGCATTATTATAGTGAACCACATCCATATATTGGTCAAAAAGTATTAGTGATTGGGGCGGCCAATTCCGCATGCGACGTTGCTTTAGAATTGTATTATAAAGGAGCGGAAGTGACCATGTCCGTTCGAAAAGAAAGTATTAGTCCTCGTGTCAAATATTGGATTAAACCAAATATTGAAAACCGAATAAAAGAAGGATCTATTAAAGCCTATTTTGAAACAACTATTGAAGAAATTACGCTTAACACGGTCCGATTAAATACACCAAAAGGTAAGATAGAAATAGAAAATGATTGGGTATTAGCGATGACAGGATACAAGCCAAATTTCAATTTTTTCAGAAAGATAGGTATTGAATTAGCAGCTGATGGATTCCTAACGCCTATTCATAATAAAGAGACCTTAGAAACAAATTTACCCAATGTTTATATAGCGGGAGTGATAAATTCAGGTCTACAAACTAGCAAATTATTTATTGAGAATACTCGTGAACATGCGGAGATGATTATGAGTGATTTAACTAAAAAAATAGGAGCAAAAGTATTGGTGTAATACGCTCTAAAATAATTCGAGCGTAAAGGAAAAAAGGAACTTTATTAATAAGAAACGGCAAAAAAAATAGGTTGTACATTTGAATATGTACAACCTATTTTTGTCCGCACTAAATTATAGTAAACAAAATCAGCCTAAAATTTCATTAATTTAACAACAATACACCTTTTGCTAAAAACTTTAATTCTTCTTTAGGTGCGACAATAGCAGCGATTTCTGCTGGCGACTTCCCTTCATCCTCTGCATAATGTCTCAATTCATCCACGGGTGTAACTTCTTTAAAAGCATAACCATCCATAATAACTCGTTTACCAGCTATATCTTTCGGCATAAAAAAGCCGTAGTCTTTAAATTTCACAAACATACTTGGTTGGTCTGGATTATCAGATACGATATTCATCCAACAACCTTTTGCCTGACAAACCCCTTCAACCGTCCCTATTACTTTAGCACTCAACGAATCCGTACCATCCATTTTTAAAATCATTTCTTCATAAGAAATAGAATTATCTTTAGAAATTTCTTCGCCAAATGATAAGGCAGCTATTTTTCCATCTTCTGTCATTTGGGCTTTGCCTTTTGGTGCAGAATTGCAAGCCAACAAAAAAATAGAGAAACTAAAGAATAAGAAAAATTTATACATGATATTAGGTTGATATTACTAGAAAAAATGACTTATACAAAGATAAGTAATACGTGATAGATAGTCAAAGGTTTGTGAATTCCTTTTGAGTTCTTTTAAGTATCAACCCAAAATTAGTGTAAATTAATAACGAATCGCTACACTCTGAATTTTATCTCCTACTTCCATATTATGTACCGCTTCCATTCCTTCGGTCACTTTAGCAAAAATGGTATAGCTACCATCCAAATGAGGAGTTGGAGAATGCGTAATAAAAAATTGCGTTCCTTCCGTGTGGTTTCCAGAAGATGCCATACCAACATATCCCTCGTTATCGTAATGAGCTAATGGTAATTCTGAGCGAATAGAATAATCCAAACTGCCATAACCATCTCCCCGAGGGCATCCACCTTGAATAACAAAATTAGGTACAACCCTATGAAAATTTTTATCTTTAAAAAAACCAGACTCCGCTAACTTGATAAAATTAGTAACGGTTCCTGGTGCTAATAACGGAAATAAATCCAATCGAATTTTTCCCTTATCTGTTTGAATAACTGCAGCTGCACTATTAGTCACTCGACTTAATAAACTCAAATCTATTGAGTGATTAAAGGTAGTTACCTTTTTTTCAGTAGTCGTGCCTTGAAAAAAGTCAATAGTTCCTTGGATTTCATTATAAGTTTCGATAGCTGCTGGCAGCTCCAATTTTTTTTGAGCCGCAATAATAATCGGTAAACTATCCTGCAGAATAGCTTTAAATTTATCATCCACTTTTTGCATAACACCAGAAGCGACGGCCATACTACCAGTATCTCCGCTTCGAAAGACATCTAAAACAAATTTTGATAAATCTCTTCTAACTCTTCTACGGCTTACACCAAAAAATTTATCAAAATCAGGGTCATTCATAATGCGCCCAATACCTGCAACTAGAGCAGATTTTTCAACCGCAGATTGTAAATTAGGTACTTGCTCGAGCATGAAAGAATAGTTCCAACCAAAACCACCCATCGCTTTTAAAATAGCTCCTTTTTCCGCGCCCTTTTGAGCAGTAAGGTATCGCTTTCTCAAGGCAGCATTAATCCCTCCTTTAGTATCTACCATATAAGGTGGAAGATTTTCATTTGCTGCCTCTAGCAAAGCAATCTGTACCTGCCAAGGACGTTCTTCCTTGGCCATTCTATAAAAATTGGCAGCTTGTCTAGCAGTCCCATTCTTTACTAGATATTGTGCAGCGGTTTGAGCAATATTTACATTAGCATCATTCAAGGAAGGTATAATTAAAGTACTCACGCTATCATAGCTGATACTATCCAAAGACCGCAAAATATTGACTTTGACTCGATAATCCGTTTCTTGATTAAACTGTTTTGTTAAAGTACGCGTAGATTCAGAAGTCTTGAGTTTACCCAATGCTGATACCAATGGAATCCTAATTTTTACATCCTGTTCCTTCGTCAGTGTTTCACTCAAAGCTTGCAAATTAGGCTGAATATCAATGCCTTTAGCTCTTCCTAAATAATTAGCGGCAATCATTCTAACTTTTGGCGGATACAATGGATTATTAACAAAGGTCAACATTTTTGAAGTGCCTTCAGGACTTACTATGCCCCTCATTGCAAAACGATAAATACCATAAGTCTGACCAGTCAATAATAAAGTATCCGTAGGTTTATAAGTAGAAATACCTGTCAACAAATCCAGTGTTTCTTTTGGCGCACATTTACCAACTGCTTCTAAAATAGTGCTATTTGATTTAAGGTATTGGCGAGCAGTATCATATTGTTCAAAAGCATTCATTAAAAGTGGGGCACCTCTTGCTTCCCCTAATTGTCCAATAGCGTAAGCTGCAGCAACCCTGACCCCTTGAATGGGATCTTTTAACAATTTAGCCAAACTATCCAAAGCATTCTTATCCTTTGAAGATGCAAATGCCATTGCTGCCGCATACCGATAAGAAGGGTCTTTGTCATTAAAAAAGTTAATTAGACTGTCCGTTCGGCTTTCATCTTGATGTAAGATAATTTGCTGAAGGGTAGAATCTCTAATATCTCTAGTGACTTCTGTTAATACGACCTCCTCAGGAGGAACGCATCGAAAAAGGATTAAAGAAATAAATAAAAAGAGTAAGTATTTAAAATTGATTTTCATCACAGTGGATTTAGGATAGTCGATAGTTATCCTTATTAAAAAACGACGAAAAAATAATTATTTGAAAAAGGTGGTAGTTATTTTTTGTCCATAGCTAAGTTAACTTTCGCAAAAATAGCAGCTTTCCGCATTTTAGTGAAAGAAAATTTTAAAGCATTCCATTTTTTAAAAGGCTTTTGCAATTTTGTACCAGATTTAGTGCAATTTTTTCGTAATTCTGCGTTTAAAGTATGGATTTGAGTAAC
>CALJVJ010000099.1 GCA_937974625.1 uncultured Saprospiraceae bacterium | reverse complement strand
AATCATCTCTAATAATTAGATATCCTGCTCTTAATTTGTGGCTGACTACATTAGGCTGACTTTCTTCAGCTACCACCAATTTATCTGTTTGACCAATACAACTATGATATTTTTCTATTAAACTGGTCATACTCCTGTCCGAAAAATCTACATTTTTCACCAGTTCTCCAATGTTGCTACAAGCACGTAAGGCATATCCTAATACCCCACGATAGTTTTTACTTACGATTAAAGTGTTCCCTTGTGGTTTTGATTTCAATAAGTCAATTTGAGTGAAATTTTCCCCATTTTGAATTAAATATAAAAAATCTTTACTTCCGAAAACATTAGAATCGTATTCTAGTGGTAATATTGGAGCTTTGTATAAAGTAACTGCACCTGTGGATAAACGCTCTGCAAAACGTTGAATTTTTCCAGTTTTTTCATTTTTTCCATTAATAAACTGATAATAACTAATAACCACACTCTTAAATGTGGTACCATCTCCTAGAAATTCAAATCGGTCTAATTGAGTCGGTTTAAAAATTTCTGTCTTTGCATCGAGGTTTTCTTTAAACGGTATAGCTTGACCATTTTGCTGTAAAGTATTTCTTTGAATATATCCTGCTCTACTTGTACCATCTTTTAGAAAAATTAATCCTTTTTCAAAGTCATTTTTTTGAGCAAAAAGTTGATTTAAGACAAAGAAAAAGCACGCAAAAAATAGGAATCGTTTCATTGATTTGATTTTTATATAAGTATAAAAACTCACTTAAATAACAATAAAGTGTACCTAAAGAGAATTAAAATAAATGGATGAAATTTAATTCAAAGAAGGAGCAAAAATAGCGTAAATTATTTATATGATTTTTTTATTCATGTAGCTCCTATTTTTACCAAAAAATATAAAAGCTTTCATTTTAAAAAATTTTCGAAAAAAATTCCTAACTTAAGCAGTAATTATGAAATCCATACGTACATAAGTAATCAGCTAATATAATAAGCAACTATACCACCTAATGGAGAAAATCTTAAATCGCCCCGAATTTCAAGAAACCTTAAAGGAAATCGCTCGACAACAAGGCGTAAGCGAAATCCAAATTACCGCACTAGCCAAACAGTATCTAAAAGAATTGCAAACGAAGCATGAACCAATTGCTGACCTCATTGGGGTACAATTAATGCAATTTATCGTATCTCGCGGATATGATAAAACCATTGATGTCAACCCTTTAGAAATTAAGCAATTGGCAAAAGTTGTTCGAAGGCACCCTGTAGCATTCGTAATGACGCACAAGACTTATATAGATATGTTTGTGTTGGCATTAGTGTTATTTCGACACGGGCTGCCTTTGCCATATATTTTCGCAGGTATTAATTTAGCATTCTTCGGTGCAGGACTTTTTGGTAGAAATACAGGAGCTATTTTTATTCGTCGAGATATTCGAGATAACACTGTTTATAAAGCTACCCTTCGTCATTTTATCGCCTATTTAGTAGATGAACAATCTCATTTCATGTGGGCTATAGAAGGCACACGGTCTCGAACGGGCAAGTTGGTTTGGCCTAAAATGGGGATTTTGAAATACATAATGGACGCAGAAAAAGATGCAGCCCATACGGTCAAATATGTGCCTGTTTCTATTGTCTATGACCTCATTCCTGATGTGAAAGAAATGACTGCCGAGAGTAGAGGAAAAGAGAAAAAAGCCGAATCTCTTCAATGGTTGATTGATTATGTGCGGAAGATGAGTAATAATTATGGGAAGATTTCTGTACGATTTGGTGAAGCAATTGAAGCCAATGACAAGCACACCGCTAGAATTCCATTAGTCAAAAGCCATCAACAAAGTGAGCAAGAAGGCATTTCATTATTTGCCTTCGAATTAGTGCATAGAATCAATCAAGTAACACCTGTTACCACAGCTTCTTTCATCTGTATTTCCTTATTAAGTAAATTCGCATTATCAAAAAGAGCGATTGAAAGTGATATTGCTGCGATGATGCAATTTATCGAAAGTAATAAGCCAGAATCAATGGTGGATAGAGGAAAACCTATTGGAGAATCGGTACAAAAAGCCATCAATATATTGATGCAAGGTGGTTTATTACAAAAGCAAGGGGAAGGACCACAAGCCAAATATGCCATTGTAAGTGAAAATTACTTACAAGCTACCTATTACGCGAATATGGCAGTCCATCATTTGTATCATCAAGCTTTTATAGAATTAGCTTTTGTAAAAATCAACACCCTCAAATCTGAGCGCCAAGCAGCATTTTGGTCGGATATTATGTTTTTGAGAGATTTATTCAAATTTGAATTTTTCTACTCCCGAAAAGCTAAATTCACCGAAGAAATTGAGGAAAACCTTTCCTTTTTGGATAAAAAATGGGAAAAGACGATTAGTAGTAATCGCGCAAAGCCCTATAATTTATTAGAAAAACAAAAAGTATTAGTCGCTCCTGTTGTTTTATACAATTATTTAGAAGCTTATAAAGTGGTTGTTTTTGCACTACAAAAATGGGACGTTAAGCAAAAATTCAATGAAAAAATATTCTTGGAAAAATGTATTTTCTTAGGAGAAGAAATGCATTGGCAAGGGAATATTCAACGTTTGGATGCGGTCTCCAAACCTTTCCTTTTGAATGGAATTCGGTTGGTCAAAAACTTTAACCTTATTCCTACTTTAGAAAATGATAAAAAGGAACAAATTGCTGGCTTTCTAGATCAATTAAATGATGTAACAAGACGGATAAGAATTTTACAAGAAATCACCCTTTCCAAACCGCAAGAAAAATTATTACCTGTTCCGATTGAAAGAGAGATTGTTCCTGGATCCAAAACAGCCGCTTTGACCAAGGAAATCATGGAAGGAGCATCTGGCAGTCATATCGGGGCATTATTCGATTTAGATAGAACGCTCATCAAAGATTTTTCCGCTAAGGAATTTTTCAAGAATCGTGCTTTTAGTGGAAAAATGACTACTCGAGAAATAATTGCCCAA
The DNA here is from genome assembly GCA_937974625.1 of uncultured Saprospiraceae bacterium. Taxonomy (GTDB): domain Bacteria; phylum Bacteroidota; class Bacteroidia; order Chitinophagales; family Saprospiraceae; genus JAFMDF01. The sequence goes on along the minus strand of CALJVJ010000099.1, from coordinate 2,767 downwards.
TTTTCTGGCGTTTTAGTCTATGCCACTAAAGACAGAAATTTTGCAGCAATGGCTGCGATGGGTGCTAAAGGAGTCAAGGGAGTTCCTGAAAAGGTTTTCATTGAGGTCGGAGAAGAAGTTTACCTAAAGCATTTAGCAGACTCTATTTATCCAGAGGCGAGAGCTATGGTAGCTGCACATATGTCAAAAGGTCATACGGTCGCTATTGTTTCAGCAGCCACCCCTTACCAAGTGGACCCTGTCGCCAGAGACCTTAACATCAAACATGTAATGTGTACTAGAATGGAGGTCGTAAAGGGCAAGTTTACTGGAAATATTGTTGAACCTGCTTGCTGGGGAGCTGGCAAAGCACATGCTGCAAGAGCATTACAGCAACAGTTTAATTTAGATTTATCTCAAACCTATTTTTATACAGACAGTGCGGAGGATTTACCGCTTTTGGAGATTGTAGGTAAACCTCGTCCTATGAATCCAGATACCAAGCTTTCTGCGCTTGCCTTTGAAAGAGATTGGCCAGTCTATCGATTTGACGATGAGAAGCGGACGGGGATAATGGATATTGCTAGAACGGTATTGGCTGCAGGTAGTTTATTTCCAGCCATTTTATCAGGAATTACGGCTGGTGCGGTTAGTATGGATTGGAATGAAGGAGTCAATAAGTTAATAGCTAGTACAGGTGATTTTGTCACAAAAGTAGCTGGTACAGAGTTGGTTATAAAAGGAAATGAAAATTTATGGTCACATCGTCCTGCTGTATTTATTTTGAATCATCAGAGTTCGATGGATATGTTTATTGCGGCAAAATTGATTCGAGAAAATGTAAGAGGTATTGCTAAAAAGGAATTAAAAAACATCCCTATTCTAGGGCAAATTTTACAAGCAGGAGGGGCTATTTTTATAGATAGAAAAAATAAAGATAAGGCAATTGAGGCGATGCAACCAGCAGTAGACGCTCTAAAATCAGGCACTTCTGTGATTATTTTTCCTGAAGGAACACGTAGTAAAAGTTATAAATTAGGGGAATTTAAAAAGGGTGCTTTTCATTTAGCCATGCAAGCCGGTGTCCCTATTGTGCCAATTATCATAACTAATGCTATCGACTCCATCCCAGAAGATGGAGGCATTTTTAAACCTGCGGCAGTCGAAGTGAAAGTGCTAAAACCTATCCCTACAATTGATTGGACCAAAAAAGAACTGGACCAAAATATTACATGGATTCGAGGAATGTACTTGCAGGAATTAGGGCAAGCTTAGCAGTTGGCAGTTAAAGATAGTTTTATTTAAAAATTTAGTTTCAATTTTGAAACGAATTCATCGTTCATAGTTCATCATTCATCGTTAAAAAAACAAACTATGAAATTAAAAGTCGGTCTTCTTGGAGGTGGTTCTTGGGGAACTACGGTCGCTTCTATAACGGCAAGAAAGTCTCCTACTATCATGTGGGCGAGAAATCCAGCCACCGTCGCTGATATTAATGACAATCATCGCAACGAAAAATATTTACCTGGAGCTAACTTGACTCCTTCTTTAAAGGCAACGAGTTCTATCGAAGAAGCCGTAAAAGAAGCGGATGTTTTGGTCATGGGCGTTCCAGCACAAAGTTTTAGGCATGTATTAGAAACCGCCAAACCGTTTATTCGACCTTGGATACCAATTGTTAGTTTATCAAAAGGATTGGAGAAAGGCACAAAAATGCGGATGACGGAAATCATAGAATCGGTGATGCCCGGTCATCCTGCTGGCGTTTTAACAGGTCCAAATTTAGCAAGAGAAATTATGGCAGGACAAGCAGCAGCTTCCGTAATTGCTATGGTCGATGATACCATTGCAGTGGCGTTGCAAAAAGTGTTCAGTTCTGGTCTTTTCCGAGTATATACCAATGAAGATGTGGTAGGTTGTGAATTAGGTGGTGCTTTGAAAAATGTCATAGCTATAGCAGCAGGTATGGGCGATGGTGCGGGTGCAGGTGATAATACTCGTGCAGCTGTCATTACCCGTGGATTAGCAGAATTGAGTCGTTTAGGTGTCGCTATGGGTGGACAACCTGCTACCTTTGCGGGATTAGCAGGCATGGGGGACTTAGTCGCTACTTGTATCAGTCCTTTAAGTAGAAATAGGCATGTAGGAATGCAGTTAGGGAAAGGGCGAAGCTTAAACGAAATTATTGAAGAGATGTCTATGGTGGCTGAAGGGGTAAAAACTTGTGGTGTAGTAATGGAATTAGCCGAACAATATGGTATTGATATGCCGATTACGGCTGAAGTTTTTAAAGTGGTCAATCAAGGGAATACGGTAGGAGATGCTTTTAGAGGGTTGTTGCGTCGTGCATCAGGGTCTGAGGCGGAACCTGGATAATATTTTTGAGTAAATTTCAAACTGAATTTAACTTAAAAAAGGGCAATTGAAATTTCATCAATTGCCCTTTTTTATTCAAAATTTTAATAGAAGCTTTATGATTCTATAAGGCTTTTTCCTGTCTATAAATAAACATGATCCCTAAGTTCAAAATTAATAATCCGAAAATCATGATTCCCCACTGAGACATAGTTGGGATATTTACCCTGACCAAAGACCCTCGCACAACAAATGGAAATCCTTGTGCTGGATCTCCAGCACCTGAATCCATTACTGGATTAAAAATACGAGTATTACTTGTTTGCTGTAAGCCATCACCAGTTACGGCATTCCCTGAAATGGTAATAGGAGGTGCCCAAGGTCCAGAACCGAGGGAGCCATCCGTTTGCCATTCAATCCAATACGTGCCTGC
>CALJVJ010000098.1 GCA_937974625.1 uncultured Saprospiraceae bacterium | reverse complement strand
GGCAATGAATATAAAAAAGTACCTTTCCAGCCATTATTACCACAAATAGACTTTATCCATTTAAATAACTACGAAGAGTTAACAACGATTGATGAAACTTGCGCGGCGGTAATTGTCGAGACAATTCAAGGGGATGCAGGTATCCGAATGCCAGAACAAAAATATTTAGCAGACCTTCGGGCACAATGTGATAAAGTCGGCGCCATGTTGATATTTGATGAAGTACAAGCAGGAATGGGGAGAGCTGGAACCTTATGGGCTTTTGAGTATTATAAGGTAGTGCCAGATATTTTGACTTTAGGAAAAGCTTTAGGAGCAGGATTGCCTATAGGTGCATTGATAAGTTCCAAAGAAAAAATGGCACAGTTTACTTACGACCCAATCCTTGGGCATATCACGACTTTTGGTGGGCATCCATTAATTTGTGCAGGCGCTTATGCTGGTTTAAAATATTTATTATCAACCAATCTAATCGCAAAAGTCAACGAAAAAGGACAATTATTACACGATATTTTAATCGAACATCCACTTGTCAAAGAAATTCGATTTCGAGGTTTGTATTTTGCTATTGAAATAGAAAGCGCAGATTTAGTACAACAAATTGTCGAACGCTGTTTGGAAAAAGGATTGATTACTTTCTGGTTTTTGTCGTGTCCTAACGCCTTTCGATTGGCGCCTCCTTTGGTGATTACGATGGAGGAATTGAGGATGGCAGCTGAGGAGATAATAGCTGTGTTTGCAGAAGTATCCTAATTTATTATGAGCTTAAAAATCCTATAAATCTTGTTCTATCAGTCTAATCTGCGTTCCTATCAAATATGAATTCGACACTTTATAAACCAACAATAGTAAATGCCTAACATCACAAAATCCCACTGCCAACAACTCGATAAAAAAGACCCAATATCACACCTAAGAAAGGCATTCTACCTCCCGAAAGGCAAAATAAATATGGATGGCAATTCCTTAGGTTCTTTACCAAAAATTACGACAAAAAGATTAAAACAAGTCCTGCAAAAGGAATGGGGTGAAGGTATGATAGGTTCATGGTCAAATGCAGGATGGTTTGATTCGCCCATTAAAGTAGGAGACAAAATAGCCCCATTAATAGGTGCAAAAAAAGGAGAAGTAATAGTAGCAGATACCACTTCGGTCAATATCTACAAAGCTTTATGTGCGGCGATTAGTTTACAAAAAGGGCGAAAAATAATGCTTTCAGAAGCAGGCAATTTTCCAACCGACTTATACATGATGCAAGGCATCGAAGCCTTTTCTGATGGACAATTGGAAGCCAAAGTCGTCGAACCTGATGCGATTTTAGACAATTTGAATGAAGACGTTGCGGTGTTATTGCTAACGCAAGTTCACTATAAAACAGCCGCGATAAAAGACATGAAAACCATCACCAAAAAAGCACATGAAAAAGGTGTTTTGGTCGTATGGGATTTAAGTCATAGTGTTGGTTCTATAGAAGTAGAATTAAGCAAATGCAAAGTAGATTTTGCCGTAGGTTGTGGCTATAAGTTTTTAAATGGCGGTCCCGGTGCACCTGCATTTATTTATGTAGCCAAAAGACACCAAAAACGGGCTTTACCAATACTGGCAGGTTGGATGGGACATCAAGACCCTTTTGCCTTCACGGACGCGTATACCCCTTCGCCTGATATCGCTCGATTCCGTTGTGGTACGCCAGGTATTTTGGGGATGGCAGCCTTGGAATGCGGGGTTGATTTATTTGCTCAAACAACCATTGGCGATTTAAGAAAAAAGGCTATGCAACTCAGCCGATTATTTATCGAATTAATGGCGCAAGAATGTAGGGAATATGGCTTTGAATTAGCAAGTCCCAATGAAGATACAAAACGAGCAGGACATGTTGCCTTCCGCCATATAGAAGGACATGGAATTTATCAAGCCATAAAAAAAGAAGGGATTATTTCTGACTTCAGAACACCTGATATTTTACGATTTGGGATTACGCCGATGTATTTACGTTTTCAAGACATTTACAAAGTAGTGCAATTAATTAAGCAAGTAATGGAGACAAAGGCTTGGGATAGAGCGGAATATAAGATTCGGGCGGCGATTACTTAGGTTACTTTATCCAAATGTTAGAACTTAAGAAACTTAAATTTTTCTCTTAACCTAATGACGATACTGAGGAATATATACTGTAGTGTATCAGGAATACTAATCTTCTATCCGTTGGCAATAATCCGTTGGCAAAACTAGGTAGTGAGCCAACGGATTATTGCCAACGGATATTAGATAAGCGCTTAGTTAGTTGAGTTGTTAGTAGGAATTAAAAAAATAATTTTTACTACCTTTGAAAGAAACGCCTAAAACATGAAGCTCCTCAAATCAATTACCACGATACTTTGCTTGTTTTTAACTTTAAACGGTATCGCCCAACAAGCAAGTCCTAATCAACTAACCCTTACCACCGTATTGGATAGCATCGAAAAAATCATGGATAAAAACCATATCCCTGGTCTTTTGTTAACCATGGCGACCAAAGATACGATTCTGTATGATGGAGGTTTAGGCATGGCGAATTTGGAAGCCGAGCGAAAGGTAAATGCAACCCAATTATTTCGGATGGGGTCGATTACGAAGACTTTTGCCGCTTTGGCGATGTTAAAATTAGAAGCCGAAGGAAAGTTTTCTTTAACCGACAATCTCAAAGATGCCGCACCAGAAATTCCGTTTAACAATAAGTGGGCAGCCACCCATCCAGTAAAAATTATTCATTTACTAGAGCATACCACAGGGTTTGACGATATGCATTTTAAAGCGATTTATCATAAAGGAGATAAAGAATTGCCGACTTTAGAGATGATGAACCTGCATAAAGAATCTTTGACTACTCGCTGGAAACCGGGGACGAGGATGTCTTATTCCAATCCAGGATTTGTGATTTTGGGGTATTTGATTGAAAAATTTAGTGGACAAACTTATCATGAGTATGTCCAAGAAAATTTCTTTACACCTATAGGAATGACGCATACAAATATGGCGTCCTTTCCAGCAATAAAAGAAAACTATGCGGTTGGTTATCGTTATGAAGGAAAGCAATTTACGCCACTCCCTTTTTATGCGATACATGGAGGTATTGCGGGTACGTTGAATTCCTGTGGTGCAGATATGGCAAAATATATCCAATTTTATTTAAATGATGGGGTAGTGGATAGTAGTGCCGTCATTCCTTCCGACTGGGTCAAAAGAATGGAAACAGCGAGTACCTCTTTAGCTGTTAACAAAGGAAGAACAACTAGCAATTATGGCTTAGCAAATGCGCAATCTTATACATCGGAACGATTTCCTTTTCAAGGGCATAATGGTGGTATAGATGGTTTCTCTTCCGTATTTTGTTATAACAGAGAATTAGGGGTAGGTTTCGCATTGTCTAATAATGCGAATCGAGATGATAATAAAATTGTCCATTTAATTATTGAATTTCTAACACAAGGTTTTACACCACCTACGCCCCCAACGGCTGATTTGAATCGCGAATTAGTCCAACCATATTTAGGATATTATCAACCTAAAAACCCAAGAAATCAAATAGCGTATCCACTCGGCGAGTATTTTGATGGATTTCAACTAAAAGTAATAGAAGACACCTTATATACGGTCAATTTAGATGGTACGAAAGATAAATTAATTCCAACTGGTGACAACCAATTTCGGTCAGCAAATGCAACTGTACCAACCAGTATTCTAACAGAAGACGAGACGGGAAAGAAAGTGTTTATCGGTCGAAATTATTATGAAAAAGAAAGCTTAGCAGGCATTTGGATAAAACGAATAGCCTATTGGGGCAGTTTGATTTTTAGTGGCGCTTTTAGTTTGTTTGGTTTCTTTTGGTTAATCATCCATTTTATTAGAAAAGAAACCTCCACGGCGGTTAGTTCTGTGGCAGGATTATTTATAGGAGGATTAGGATTTGTATTGAGTTTTATTGCTTTTATAATGGTGGTAGGAGATATTACGACTGCAGGAGAAATTAATGGGAAAACGATTTTTTATTTAATAAGCTCGATATTATGGGCTATTGGTGCTGTGATAGGTGCTTATTTTTTAGCACGTAATTTTTCTAGTATTCAGAGCAAAACCTTAAAGTATTATTTATTGCTGTCTGCTATAAGTTTATTCGGACTCACTATTTATATGGGATGGCATGGGTTTATAGGTTTACAGTTTTGGAATTATTAAATAGTTGTAGCTATTCACAAAAAAAGGAATACTACTTATTTTTTACCATATAGTTCATAAGAGTACATTTAAGTTTCTGCTCTAACAGCTTAAATGAACTTAAATATCTATATGGTAAAAAATTAAAGTTGTTTTCAGATGTGCTGAACAGTAACAAATAATTATAAAAACAATCAATGAGTTTTAATAATCAATCTATCGGACATTACGAAGCAAAAGCAAACCGCTATGACACCATGCAGTATCGGCGTTGTGGTAAAAGTGGTATTTTATTACCCGTTATTTCGGTTGGTTTATGGCATAACTTTGGGCATGCGGATGACTTTACCAATATGCGAGAAATATTGAGATGCGCTTTTGACAATGGGGTAAATCATTTTGATTTAGCCAATAATTATGGTCCACCGTATGGGGCTGCCGAAGAAAATTTTGGCCGAATTTTCGATAAAGATTTTCGACCATATAGAGATGAGTTATTTATATCGAGTAAAGCTGGTTGGGACATGTGGCCAGGCCCTTACGGAAATTTAGGTTCTCGAAAATATTTGATTGCGAGTTTAGACCAAAGTTTAAAACGAATGGGCGTAGACTATGTAGATGTTTTTTACCATCACCGACCAGACCCAGATACACCCTTAGAAGAGACGATGGGCGCATTGCATTCGATTGTGCAGCAAGGCAAAGCGCTTTATGTAGGCGTTTCCCAATATCCTGCTGAATTGACTGCCAAAGCAGCTGCTATCTTAAAAGAAATGGGTACAAAGTTATTTATTCACCAACCTAGATACAGCATGTTAGACCGTTGGGTTGAAAACGGCTTGATGGACGAGTTGGAAAAGCAAGGTACAGGAGCTATCGCTTTTTCCCCTTTAGAGCAAGGCATCCTCACCAATAAATACTTAAAAGGTTTTCCAAAAAAGTCGAGAGCAGTAAAGGATGGGCGCTATTTAAAAAAAGGAGAGATTACCCCTGAATTATTAGATAAAGTGAGGGATTTGAATGAACTAGCAAAAGAAAGAGGACAGAGTATGGCGCAAATGGCGATTGCTTGGTTATTAAAAGACCCAAGAATTACAACTGTTTTAGTGGGGGTGAGTAGTGCTAAACAGATGTTAGATAATATTAAAACGGTAGAGAATTTGACTTTTAGTAATGGAGAATTGAAAAATATTGAGGCTATTTTAAAGCGGTAAGATGCTATACTACCTAGATTGAAAATTTTCATTATTTCAATCTTCCTAAAACAATTATCCGTAACCAGTGAATGGATTCATCGGCATCCTATACTTACAAAACATATCGTTCAAAAAGGTCTTCCAAAACATCGGCAGGATTTTCACAAAGCCCAGGATGCGTATTCGAACTTTGGATAATAGAACTTCGATTGGCCGTCAACCAACGGTATCGAACGGCGATATCCAAACTCCCAATTTTTCCACCTGCGGGACTACCTTCACAAACCAATTTCCACGCAGCTAAATATTGACGTATCCAATCAACATCAATCGTCTCAGAAAAGGCGGTGAGTCGTTTTTCGTCAAGATGATATTTGATATCCAAATACTTTTTTCTTTTGGAAAATAAGATGACGCCTACATTCAAAAATTCTTCTCGTTCTACCTTTGGCACAATCCTAATAATGGCGTATTCGTAGGTTATTTTATTTGGCATCGGCAGCTTCTTTAGCTAGCACATCTATTTTGGCTAGTTTGGTACTCAAAAACTCAACATAAGCAGCTCGGCGCTCATCAGGTGTCATTTCGCTCGACTCATCGGTCAACCAATCATCGGGAATATTTTGGATAATATCTTGAATGACTTCGGTTGAAAGAATCTGTTTAATTTCAGTCGCCATTTCTAATAAGTTATCCGCTCGTTCCAGCAGTACATGGTCTTTTATCATGGGAAAAGTACGAGGAAGGGAAGCCTGCCAATGTGCCCAGTTGTGATGAAAATATAGACTAGCCCCATGGTCAATGACCCATAATTCCTTTTTCCAATTTAATAAATTAGTATTCTTTACAGTTCGGTCAATATTGGTAATGATACTATCCAGAAGGACGACTTTAGAGGCGGTTATCGAATCCGCTACCGAGACCAAAGGGTCATAAGTTATCGCCCCCGAAAGAAAGCTCATACCTAAATTTAAGCCCACACTAAATTTTAATAAATCTTGAATTTCCTCATCAGGTTCACTTTTACTAAACGAATCATCCAAATTCATAAAGACCAACTCTGGTATTTTTAAACCAATAGCTCTAGCCAATTCACCACCAATGAACTCTGCAATCAAGGCTTTTTTACCTTGGCCAGAACCCCGAAACTTTAGCACATATAATAAATCATCATCAGCTTGTACAATAGCAGGTAAAGAGCCACCTTCTCGCAAAGGTTGCCTATATTGAACAACGTCTATAGTCCGAATGTCGATTTTTTTCATAAGCTGCAAGATAAGAAGATTTAGAATTCTATAGAGAATATTAGGTGGCAATAAGAGGCAAGCACTAATAGCATGATTTTTGACTTTGAAATACTAAATAATCAAAATACCTATAACTCAATTTTTATGAAACCATCTATTCTAATTTTTCTACTCACCTTTTCCTTAGGACTGTGTTTTGGCCAAGAAGATTATAGTAGTATTGATATAAACAGCGAAATTACGAAAGTACAACCAATGACAGGGATTGTCTTTTGGAGAGAAAATAGTCGGGCTAATACAACGGCCATCTCTTTGGAATATTCCTACATGGATTTTAATGACATCGTAACGAGTAAGGGCGTTTATGATTGGACCGCTGTAGAAACATTGCTAGATGAGGTGGCAAGCAGAAATCACCAAGCAATTTTACGATTTCGATACACTTATCCGGGAAGAACAACCAATGTCCCCCAATACATAAAAGACTTACCTGATTACGAAGAAACACAAGGACTATCTGAAGGGCAAAATACTTGGTTCCCAGATTGGTCACATGAGGAATTACAGCGATTCACCTTAGCGTTTTACGAAAAATATGGTGAAAAATATGATAAGGACCCACGCTTGGCATTTGTACAAGTAGGATTTGGGCTATGGGCAGAATACCACATTTATGATGGACCTTTTGAATTAGGTAAAACTTTTCCTAGCAAGACCTTCCAAAAAAGTTTTTTTCAACAACTAGACGCGGCTTTTAAAGATACGTATTGGAGTATTTCCATTGATGCAGCGGACCATACTTATAGCCCATTTCAACAAGAACCAAATTTGAAAAACATTCCTTTTGGTTTATTCGATGATTCGTTTATGCATGAAAATCATGGAGGATATAACACCTACAGTTGGACTTTTTTCGACAGAGAAAGATATAAATTAGCACCAGCAGGAGGGGAATTTAGTTATTATACCAATTATGACCAACGGAATGTGCTGAATGAAACAGTAGGTGCACATGGGGTACCTTACGAAATGTTTGCCCAAGATTTTCATATCACCTACATGCTTGGAAATGACCAACCGCAATATCAATCCTTAGATAGAATCGAAGCGGCTAGTATGGCAAGTGGGTATCAATTTAAATTACGTTCTTTTAAAACGAAGCAGGGAAGCTCTATTGTAGAAGTGATGAATGTAGGCGTTGCCCCGATTTATGTAGACGCTTACTTAACAGTCAATGGTGTTCGGAGTACGGAATCTTTGAAATTATTAGCACCCAATGAAATCAAAACGATTTCTATAGCTGCGGGTGGCGAAAACCCAGTAGTAACTATCGAATCTGATGCGATTCTCCCAACAGAAGAAATCCAGTTTTACGGAACCATCAATGATGCAGCAGGTAATCAAGATGGTGGAACTGTACCAGTAAAAGAGATAGCGAAGGCATCCAATCCATTCCATGTATTTCCTACGATGGTGACCCAAAATAGCCCTATTCAAATAACGAACCAAGGGCAAAGAGCTTATGAATACGCCTTATATAATGTAAACGGAGAAGCCTTGGTCAATAAGGTCGGGCAGGATACTACTACAATAAGCACCGTTGATTTTTCAAAAGGCATTTATTTTCTAAAATTAAAAACTGCCGACAATCAGATTTATGTGCAGAAAGTAGTCGTCCATTAAATATTGTATTTTTGAATAAAAAAGATATGTTACGACTGTTTGCCCAATTAAATCCATTCCAAGTATATTTATTTTTAATTGGTTTAATATTTCTAGGCTGTTCAAAAAAGGAAGTAATTACCCCAATCGAAGTAGAAGACGATACCTTAGTTTTTGAAACGTTTGTTTTCGAACAAAAAAATAATCCTGAATTAAGTAAAGATGTCATTTTTGACATACAGTCCAATAGCATCAATGGCCAATTAAAACACTATTACTATAACGCTATTCCAACTTTCACTACCAATGCACAATCCGTAGAAATTAATAGTGTAAAACAGAATAGTGGAAGTAGTGCCGTTGATTTTAGAAAAGGAGTAGTCTATACGTTGAAATCTTCAGAAGGGACCAGTAAACAATATAAGATTAATGTTTCTTGGGATAATAAATTGCCCCAAATCAATATTTCTACCGATGGAAGTGTGGCTATCAGCTCTAAAACAACCTACCAACCCACCCGAATTACCATAAACGGTCAAACAAAGTTTCAGGATTACGAAGGTACAGCTCAAATCAGAGGGAGGGGCAATTCCACGTGGAGTTTTCCAAAAAAGCCTTATAAATTTAAATTGGATACAGATGCCGGATTATTGGGTATGGCGCCCGAAAAAGATTGGATTCTATTAGCCAATTTTTTAGATGGTACGCATATGATGAATGCGGTCGGGATGAAAATTGCGCAATTATTGGAGATGCCGTATACCAATAATATTGTTCCTGTCGAAGTGACTTTGAATGGACAATATCTTGGTGTTTATATGCTAACGGAACAAATAGAAGTGAAAAAGAACAGAGTAGATATTGGCAAAGATGGTGTATTATTAAATCTAGATACCAATTTTGATGAACCTTGGCAATTTCAGACATCAGGCTTCCGATTGCCTGTTACTGTAAAATATCCGAAAGAAATGGATGCTCAAAAATTAGCTGCTATCAAAAAAGATTTTCAAGACTTTGAAGCCTTAGTCGATAGTGATAATTTTCCTAATACCAATTACCTAGATTATTTTGATGCGACGGCTTTAGTCGATTATTTGATAGTTTATATGCTAACAGGTAATGAGGAAATCAACCATCCCAAAAGCACCTACATTTATAAAACAATTGACGGAAAATATACCATGGGACCAGTTTGGGACTTCGATTGGGCGTTTGCTTTTGAAGGCTCTTTAGAGCATTTTAGTCGTTTTGATAAACCTTTGTTTTGGACACCTATCTCTTCCAAGGGTACTCAATTCTTTTCAAAA
>CALJVJ010000097.1 GCA_937974625.1 uncultured Saprospiraceae bacterium | reverse complement strand
CTACTGCGGTAAAAAAATACAGTTAAACTGTACTTCCAAAAATCTAATCTCTACTACTCGTATGGTCTGAAATAATCACCCATTTCCCTTTTATCTTTTTAAACATTAAAGTAAAATATCCGCCAATAGGTCCGCTCTCCCGGTCTAAATCCCAAGTACCAACTAGCATAATTACTTTCCGACTTAATTTTTCAACACTCTTTACACCAAAAGTCAATTGCCCCATTGTAGCTCGGTCAGGATATCGTTTGTGGTAATTTTTCAAAGTAGCTTCATAACCATAAGTGATACCCGTAGCTCCAACAAATTTTAGCTTATCTGATTCCCAATATCCATTCATGAAGTCATCAATGGCGCCTTTATTCCAATCTGCTTGCTGGCGAAATAGCAGCGCCTTGACGGTAGCAATGTCTTTATTTTCTTGGGAAAAGGAAGTAGTAATAGCTAGGAAAAATATACTTATTGATAAATAGAAAAATTTAGGCACCGTCATTTTGATTTTCGTTTTTTAAAATAAAACTAAATTTAAGAAACTATCTTAGCCTTTTATATTGTTCTGTGAAGAAATTTAGTAAATCAATCAATTCAAATTATGCATTTTACGACAAAATTTCGCCAACTTATCCTCGATACACATGCGCAACTATCTCAAATCACCACTGAAAAAGCAACCCAAAAAACTAATCCAGACAAATGGTCTATTATAGAAATCATGGGCCACCTAATAGACTCCGCTAATAATAACCATCGTCGTTTTACCAAAGCACAATGGCAAGACAATATGATTTTCACAGGCTATGCACAAGCAGAATGGGTGACCGCTCAAAATTATCAAACCGCTGATTGGCAATTGATTTTAGACCTTTGGAAAACTTATAATTTGCACATTTGTCAACTAATGGAAAATACCCCTGAAGAAAAGTTGAATCGAGCCATTCATGAGCATAATTTACATCAAATCGCTATGGTTACCGTTCCTGCTGACCAACCTACTTCTTTAGGTTATTTTATGAAAGATTATATTTATCATATCGAACATCACCTTCGACAGATTGAGGCAATGACCTAACACTATTTGCTGAAATTATCACATAGTTAAAAAGTGGCATAAGTTTTTCTATGGTATAGGGTAAGGTGTTCCCCCTGTTTTGCTCAACACTCGGGTTTTTGTTTGTCCATTTCGATGTTTATTTACATTGTTAGGAATTTACCAATCAAACAATTCACCAATCGCTTAAATTTCCCTATCTTTCGGAAATTATGAGAAATATTGAGAAAATTACACTAAGAAACGACAAAATAAATTCTGCGTTTTTTAAATGGATTTTTTTCTAATGGGTTAAAAACCTATTCGAAAAATATTCAATTAAAAAACTGAGTGCAGCAATTATTTTTTCGTCAAGATTAAAGTCTATCTATGAAAAACCCGCTCTTTAAGATTCGGGAAGCAGGAAAATACGGATTTATCAATGCAGAAGGTACGGTTGTTATCGAACCCCAGTACTACGATGCGGAGGCATTTTATAATAACTTTTCCAGAGTTCGCTTCAATGACAAACTAGTTCCGCTAGACTGTATGGGACGCCTATTAATGAAGCATATATTCAATCATGTTGGTTATTTTGAAGATGGATTGGCCAAAGTCCAACTGGTCAAACGTTGGGGTTTTATTGACCGCAGAGGTAGTATTGCTATTGAGGTGCAATATGATGATGTGGGAGACTTTCACCAAGGTTTAGCGCCAGCTAATATTGATGGAAAATTTGGCTACATTGACAAAAGTGGTACATTCGTTATTGAACCTACTTTTGATACCGCCAGCGAATTTAAAAGTGATTTAGCTGCTATTTCTATTGATGGATTATATGGTTTTATCAACCATAAAGGGAAAATAGTGATTGAACCACAATTCGAATCTGCAGATTCTTTTCAAAATGAGGTTGCAGTCATCCGTCAAGGAGATAAATGGGGAATCATTAATGCCAAAGGAAAGGTTGTTTTAGAACCTCAGTTTGATATTATCGAAGGATTTTCGGAAGGAGAGTTTTTTGATGGCATGGCTTTGGTCGCTCAAAACGAACAATATGGATTTATCAATAATCAAGGCGAAATAGTCGTCAATGCAATGTACGATTTTGCAGGTGATTTTGGAGAACAGTTGGCATTAGTAGAAATCAATGAACAATTTGGCTATATCGACAAAAGTGGCAAGTTGGTTATTCTTCCTAAGTTCGAAGATGCAGGGGTATTTTCAGACGGCTTGGCGCAAGTGAAAGTCAAAGACGAATGGGGTTTTATTGATACAGATGGGAAGTTCGCCATTCCTGCTCGCTTTGAAGATGTTTTACCTTTTAAAAATGGATTGGCATGGGTCGCACTTGGTGACAAATGGGCTTACATTGACCGATTCGGCGAAGTGATTTGGAAAGAAAAATAGATTAACCTATTCTTTTCCAATTAAATCTTCTAGATATACTGCTATTTTTCCTGAAAAATTAGGCCTTTCCTACTTATTATAAATTGGTATTATTAATTTCGAACCTTTATTTGCTAAAATAAACTCCTATCCCCATTATTCCTTTCTTTATTTTACGTTCTTTTCTTTTAAAAGTATATTGGTAAATCATTTGATAAAAACGGAAGGTGCTCCCATTAGGGAAGGTACTGTTCTCTGGACAGGGCTTACTTTTTGCTAAACGTTTTTAAACTTTCTCCCCACAAATGTGCTTTATTCTATATATCTTCCGTATACTCTAACTCTGTTCAACTAAATACCTAAAGGTTTATGAAAAATATATTTTATCTTCTTATTGCTAGTTTTTTGTTCACTAATTGTAAATCCGTTTACATTACACCAACAGGAGACTTTAATGAATCTAAAGCCGCAGCTGCACCAGATTATTCGAAGTCTTTTTATTGGGCTGCTTTACCAACAAAAGCAGATGAAGCGGATAAAACCCCAAAAGGAGTCGAAGATGCACAAGCCAATGCTAAAGTGGATGTTTTTTTTCTACACCCAACTATTTATACCGGTCAAAAAGGCGATGACCAATGGAATGGCCCTGTAAATGACCCTGCGTTGAACAAAAGAGTCGATGAAAGTACGATTCGTTTTCAAGCAAGTATTTTTAATGGGGTGGGAAAAGTATATGCCCCTCGGTATCGTCAAGCACATATCAATGCCTATTATGTGCCAGCAGAAGCATCAAAAGAAGTTTTTGACTTAGCTTACACAGACCTAAAAAATGCTTTCCAATATTATCTCGATAATTATAATAATGGTCGGCCGATTATCATCGCTTCGCATAGTCAAGGAACTACGCATAGTAGACGACTGGTGAAAGAATTCTTTGATGGCACGGAGTTGCAAAAGCAGTTTGTCGCTGGCTATTTAGTTGGTATTCCTGTTTTGAAAGATGAATTTGATAATATTCCTGTTTGTCAAACCCCTTCCGAAACGGGTTGTTTTACCTCTTGGCGTACTTTTGAAAGCGGTTTTACACCAAAAAGTTACACCTCTGACAAAGTAGCGGTGACCAATCCATTGACTTGGACAACTGATGCGACCGCTGTTGGTAAAAGTCAAAACAAAGGAGCTATTTTAAGAAAAATCAATAAAGTGTACGATGAATTATGTAGCGCTAAAATTGTCCCGGAATCTGGTATTCTATGGGCAGACAAGCCTAAATTCTTTGGTAGCTTTTTAATAAAAGACCCTAATTACCATATTGCCGATTTTAATTTTTATTACATGAATGTGCGGGAAAATGCGCAGGAACGAGCGGCGGCTTTTTTGGCGAAACAGTAATACTTGATGCTAGATACTCTTGATACTAGATAGTAATCGAATTCAGTATCTAATGTCATTTTAAAACATGACTTAAAATGAAAAAAAGATATATCCTTTCTTTAATAGCTATAGCTGCCCTATTGTTGGGGCCAAAAGCAGAGTTTGAACAAGTGGATGGAAAAATTGCGTCGATTGACATACCCTTAAATCAATTGGACCAATTTATCGCCGATAAAGAA
The DNA here is from genome assembly GCA_937974625.1 of uncultured Saprospiraceae bacterium. Classification (GTDB taxonomy): domain Bacteria; phylum Bacteroidota; class Bacteroidia; order Chitinophagales; family Saprospiraceae; genus JAFMDF01. The sequence goes on along the minus strand of CALJVJ010000097.1, from coordinate 1,417 downwards.
GCAACCGTCAAAAACCTAAAACCTGATAATCAATCCCGAATTATCTGGGCGGATTCTATCCGAAAAACGGAATACGCAGTGGTTTATTTACATGGTTTTTCTGCGAGTATTTGGGAAGGAGATGCGATTCATACTCAATTCGCAGAAAGATATGGTGCTAATCTATACTTGGCTAGACAACAAGACCACGGTATTGATGATAGAAATACCTTCAAAAATTTGACTCCTAAAAATTATATGGATTCGGCGAAAGAGGCCATTGCTATTGGACAATTATTAGGCGAAAAAGTCATTTTGATGTCTTGTTCTACGGGTGGTACGCATTCGCTTTATCTGACGGCTCACAATCCAGAAATGGTGCATGCTCAAATTATGTATTCTCCCAATATTGCGATTGCGAGTGCTGCGGCAAAACTAGTAACCATGCCTTGGGGCGAGTATTTAGCGAATGGCTTGATAGGTGACCACGTTAAATCTGGTGCTTATCACAAACGGGAGATGCATGACTTTGCGACCACAGAATATCATACTAAAGGTATCATTGCACTCGAAGCACTATTAGAACAAACTATGACACCTGAGACTTTTAATAAAATTACTTCCCCTTATTTTGTGGGTTATTATTATAAAGATGAAGAAAACCAAGACCCTGTAGTTTCTGTTCCTGCCATGCTAGAAATGGCTACTCAAACAGCTACTCCTGAAGCTAAAAAACGCTTGGTTCCTTTCGCTGATGTGAATAATCATGTGGTTTGTTCCTTACGACAATCTAAAGATATTGAGACGGTACGAAAAGAGACTTATCGGTATGCGGAAGAAGTATTGGGAATGGAAGTGGCTGGGCAGTAACTTCTATACACTTACTTGATTGGAATAGGTATAGCTCAAACAAAAAATCCCTTGTAACCATAAGATTACAAGGGACTTCCGTTAAGTTAATTGCTTACGTAAACAAATAAACTTATGCGAGTGTAGGCGTTATCCCCTACGCTGCATTTATTAAGACCGCCCGTTGTTTAGGGATGAATTGTTTAACTTGTTGTTTGTTAGAAATGTAACTTTTGACGTAAATAATTTCATAATACCTCCTTTTTTTTAGTTAACGGCCTCTCCCGTTGCGCTCTCGGGCATCGGGCTTGTGCAGCATACACAATCCCAATATAAAGGAATTTATAATAAAATCAAACTGTATTTGTAATACATCCCTTTTATCACTGATTTTGGCAATAGCTCATTAGCCGAAGTACCACAAAAACAAAACCCGATTGAAGACCATTCTCCAATCGGGCTTAGTTAAAATTTAACTCTTTCGAGCTAGTTCACCTATAACATCTTTATATGAATTTCAGTGCTACTGAAAATCTATTGTTTATTTAGAAGTCTTTTTTCTTTGGTACTTTTCTGTTTTCACCAACTT
>CALJVJ010000096.1 GCA_937974625.1 uncultured Saprospiraceae bacterium | reverse complement strand
AAAAAGTAAAAGCTAGACTTCAAAAAATTCTTGCTACCAATGAGATTATAAGGTATAATTTTATTAGCATGAATAATTTAGATGGTTTTCTGTCCATTCAATTATCTCGAAACCATTTTAATAAAACTTTGAGGGAATTCTATCAATGGATAAGTGAAATATCTGACGGTAGTCATGGAATTCTCTATGAAATAAATGATGAAGACGAGCATTTCAATGAGGAAAAACCATACAAAGTATGGAGATTAATAGGAAACGAATTTGAAGAGTGCGAGGAGCTTATTATTAATGAAAAATATCATAAAGTAAATTATTAAACCAAAACACAACATAGTGTATCATTAAATAGACCAAATAACCTTGATTATAAATGCCACTCCTTAATTAACCTCCTGACAAGATGAACAAAGAAAATTTTATAGCCGACCTTCAGCATTCTCTACATCAACATTATAAAGCGATAAAAGAGGAGGAGAAAATATTGTCTTTTGGAATATATACCGATGGCGACGCAAGTACAATTGGCATATATTACAACACTTTTGAGCATTTACAAAATATGCGAAAAGTAGCACGCGAAAAGTATGGTGAAACGTCTTTTGAACCACTGGAATATTTATTCTTTATGGAAGAATGGAAGAAAGATATTAGTGCTTCCCTTAAAGAAGAATTACTTAATGAACTTAATGACCGAATATATGATTTTGGTTCTATAGAATATGATAAAGGTAATGAGAATTATAAAAATGAAATATTTGATTTGTTTGTAGTGGCATTAAAAGAATTCAAAAATGATATTGTTTTGACTAATACAAGACCTGATTTTTTTCTTCATTTAGAGGTTTCAGATTCTTGGATTGATGAAAGGATGTTGAAAAGGATTTCCGAAATTCACCCAGCAAATAGATTTTTGGAATTTCAAGAATATGCGAAATTGAATAATCAATAGTATTTTTTCTAAAAAAAGTACTGCCAGCACTCCAAGTGCTGGCAGTACTTTTCAATTCGGAATAAAGTCTAATATTAATTCCAGCAGATATCACTTTGCAAAAAAATACTGTAACCCTACCAAAACGACGCTAATAAGAATCTGTTATAAAGAATTGAAAAAATGAAAATAGACCCAATATTGAGATTGAAAGACTACTTGTCAGACCCAATGAATCCGACTTGGTCCTCACAAGGGTTGATTGATATGTTCAACGAGCTTAATGGAGATATGAGAGAAAAACAACTAAAAATTCTTCCAATTATTGATAACAAATTCTCTCAATATGATGGTCTAATGACTAATGCGCAATACCATTTTATCAGAGCCGTTACCCTTCATGCTGTGTATCAGAAAACTCGTGTTGTATTTACAGTAAAGGATATAAAGTGGCTGCTTGAAAAATTTGACCAAAAACAGACTCCGCAAAGAGCTGCGCTAATCACAATGTTGCTAAAAATGAACTTTGATGAACTCTCTGAAGAAAGAAAACAGAAAATTAAGCATATTTTGGTAGGAACATTAGCCGACCAAAATAGTGCATAATAAAATCCATTAAAAGATATAAATACATCAAACTCAATACACAATGACAAAATATTATCACCTACCGCTATTACTTTTACTCCTCCTACCATTTCAAACCTCCGCACAAGAAGTCAGTCAACAATTAGCAGACTATATGCAAATGGTTCGTGCTGAATATTCTGGTCAAAATGCACTGGAAACGACTGCCTACGTTGCAGACCTTTGGCGGGCACCAGGCAATGCTGGTTTTGATTCCAGCATCGTTTATGTGCAAAATATTCTAGAAAAAGCAGGCTACTTACCAGAAAATGAAAATGCCGATGCTAAACTAACTTATCGACTGGAAAGATACCCCTTAAAAACACCCGCTTGGGAGCCTGTTGATGCAAAGTTATATTTGCCCGGAATGGATAAACCACTGCTTAATTTTGGAGACAATCGCAACATGATTTGTATCAATAGTTTTTCGACCCCTGCTACTGGTGTAGAGGCCGAAGTTGTTTACTTGGAATCTTGTGATGAGGCAGCGATTGAAGACATAGACCTGAAAGGAAAAATTGTTTTGGCTGATTGTCATCCTTATACCTTGTTTAAACGGACGATTGAAAGCAAAGGCGCTATTGGCATCCTGTCTTATGGTGTTCCACATTATAATCAACCCGAAAAATATCCAAACTCCATACCTTTTAAAAGCATCCCTTTTAATAGTGAATATAAAACTTGGGCGATTAATCTTTCCTATGCTGCCCGAACCGCCATTCATGCTGAACTAAAGAAAGGGCCTTTGAAAATGAAAGTTCAGATTGATACCAAAATTTATCCTTCTGAAGAACTGACACTGGTAGCAGAAGTACGTGGCAATAAAATACCAGCCGAACGATTTGTCTATAGTGCGCACGTACAAGAACCAGGCGCAAATGACAACGCAAGTGGAGTAGGCGCGCAAGCGGAGATGGCTAGAGTTGCAGCAGCTTTAATGCAAAAAGGAAGTATTGCCCCTGACCGTACCCTTACCTTTTTATGGGGTATTGAGATTCGCTCAACTCACCGATTTATTGAACAGGATAGTTTGCGGGCTGCGGGCATCCGCTGGGGCATGAGTCTAGATATGGTCGGAGAAAATACCGAAAAAACGGGTGGCACCTTTTTGATAGAAAAGATGCCTGACCCTTCGGCTATCTGGACAAGAGGGGAAGATAAGCATAGCGAGTGGGGTGCAGGTGAAGTCGCCGAAAAAGATTTTAATCCCCATTATTTCAACGATTTTATTGAATATGTTTGCCGACAACAGGCTAAAATATCCAATTGGACGGTTAACACCAATCCATATGAAGGCGGGAGTGACCATCAACCTTTTTTAAATGCCCAAATTCCAGGCTTATTGTTGTGGCATTTTACCGATGTCTTTTATCATACAGATGCTGATAGAATTGATAAAGTTTCGCCTGTCACGTTAGCCAATGTAGGCATCAGTGCATTGTCTTCGGGGCTAATGTTGACCAATAGTTCTGAAAATACAGCACGAGATGTTTTACGCATAACGGAACATGCAGCCTTGAAGCGATTAAAAACGGAAGGCAAGCTGTCTATGGAAGCCATAAAGTCAGGCAAGCAGGTGGCGGAGGAACGGGAGATTCTTTGGTCATGGGGTTATTGGTATGGGCGGGCTTTGCCTACCATAACCGATATATTGAATGGGCCAGCCTCTCCACGATTGACTAAAGAATTAAATGCTTCCTTGAAAATGGTTGGGGATGTGACTTTGGAAGAAATGCGGAGACTGGATTGAGATGAATAGGTTATTAAAAAATTAATAAAAATCCGTGGGGAAATAAAATCCATGGGGTTGATAAGTTTATTTTCCCCACGGATTTTATTTCTCCACGGATTAGGACTTTTAATTATCCGTGTTTAATATTAATCCGTGTTAAAAATAATACAAATATCCTTTGTGTTACCTTTGAGTTTATATGAAAGACTATTTTAAATCCATCATCCTACAAAGTACCTGCGCATCTGCATTATTTGAAAAAGAAATGATTCAGGAACTATGGAGTGGTTATGGAAAAATCATGCGAATCGGATTGGAAAATGCATCTGCCAAAAGTGTAGTTGTAAAGCATGTTCAGTTACCTGTACATAACAATCACCCTCGTGGATGGAATACGGATATTGGTCACCAAAGAAAGGTAAAATCCTACCAAATAGAAGCTAACTGGTATAAAAGCTACAGTAAAAATAGTGCTGCTCGGCTGCCCCAATGCCTAGCCATTGAAACACATGGAGAAGAGACCTTGTTAGTGTTGGAGGATTTGGATGAAGCGGGTTATCCCTTCCGGAAGCGAACGGTCAAATGGGAAGAAATAGCTTCGTGTTTGGCATGGTTGGCACAGTTTCACGCAAGTTATTTGGGAAAAACACCAGATGGACTTTGGAATGTGGGCACCTATTGGCATTTGGCAACCAGACCTCAAGAATTAGCAATTTTGAATGATAAAAAATTGAAAGCTGCTGCTCCTGCCATTGATGAACAACTGAATAGTTGTGTCTACAAAACGTTTGTACACGGAGATGCGAAACTAGCCAACTTCTGTTTTGCTAATAATGGACAGGTCGCTGGGGTAGATTTTCAATATGTTGGTGGCGGATGTGGAATGAAAGATGTGGCTTATTTTATTGGAAGTTGTCTAAATGAAAAGGATTGTGAGCGTTTGGAAGACCAAATCCTTGATACCTATTTCGAGCATTTGCAAAAGGAATTAGATGAAAGAAATGAAGCATTAGAAAAGGAATGGCGGTCTTTATATCGAGTCGCCTGGGCGGATTTTCATCGTTTTCTAAAAGGATGGAGTCCTGGTCACTGGAAGCTTAATAGCTATTCTGAACGAGTAACAGCAGAAGTCATCAATAATCTATAACAATGGATTTATCAAAACTTTCAAACATAGCCATCAAAGCTGCTCTTGCCGCAGGAAAAGTCATTCAACAAAATAGACATAAAGCTGTTGCTGTAGAAATAAAGAAAGGAGGAACCAGCATTGCGGCACAAGTCGTTACCGCAGTAGACTTAGCCTGTGAAACAGCAATATTGGCGCATCTATTACCTACTTGTGAAGAATATAATTTAGCCCTTTTGTCAGAAGAAACGGAAGATGATAATAGTCGATTTGAAAAAGCTTTTTTTTGGTGCATTGACCCAATGGACGGAACGCTTGCTTTTATCAATAAACGACCTGGTTTTTCCGTATCAATTGCCTTAATAGCAAAAGATGGAACGCCTTATATTGGTGTCGTGTTTGACCCCACAACGGATACCTTGTATTATGCTATCAAAGGAAAAGGGGCTTTTAAAAATGGTCATCCATGGGAAATTAAGCATACCAATGACCATTTAACCTATGTGACAGACCGAAAGCTAAAGGATACGCCTCGTGCTGACGAAATAGAAAATTTGCTAAATGCAAAAGTAGGACAGTTGAATTTGACTGGGATAAAAGAAATTGATGGAGCTGGTTCTGTATTGAATGGCATTCTTGTGTTAGAAAATGGCCCTGCATGTATGTTGAAATTTCCGAAAAAAGAAAAGGGCGGGGGGAGTATCTGGGACTTTGCGGCTACTGCGTGTATCTACCAAGAATTGGGCTTGCTTGCCACTAATTTTGAGGGAGGAAGATTAGACTTAAATAGAAAGGAGGATACTTTTATGAATCAAGAAGGCGTCTTTTATGGTAATTTAGTTCTTTGATTAATATTTGAGTGCAGGACAAAACATTTTTATTTTAATATAATAATGGTTATTAGGGAAACTTTGAGTTGTTTTAAACATTTGTTACTTTTCCATTTGATGAAAAGTAACCAAAAATCTTGTCAAAATAAACTCCCTCCGGTCAAACAGTATTTTGACGGCATCCCGCCTTACACTAGCACATTCTATCATATTAACCCATTTTAGTTTTGTCCTGTACTGAAGATTAATATAAGAGAAATTTGACATGTTTATTTTTGACACAGAGGGCTAAGGAATTATTATGGAAAATTATGTTTTATCGATTTTGAAAAAACATCCTATACATCTAATTAGGTAGGATTGAATCACAGATTAAACGGATGAAACGGTAACATTACTTGATTTGTTCTAGGTCGTGTACTATTTTGTGTAGGTTATTATTTTCAGACTTAACTGGACTTTTGAGAGAGTCGAAAGTCCAGTTAAGTAATTGGAAAAAACACTAAATAGTTTAACCAAAAAATCCCTTGAAGTTTGTACTCCAAGGGATTTTTTTTACTAGGTAGGTTTGCGATGAACTATTTTATTTCATAATTCCTTGTTCATCATCGTCTTTTTTCCCACCAAGCATTGCAATAATTACGGAGAAAACATTGCTAATGTATAAATCAGCCGTTTGTGCCATAATTCTTCTAGAAGATAAATTAGACCACACAAAGTTTCTAATTTTTTCTTTTAGATCGTCTGATAAGTTTTCATCTTGCCAGCTCATGGTGTAAGTTGTTAAGAAGCACTTTTGCTTCGGTTATATTCGCCAATATAGGCTGTCGGGATGATTAAGACGAAATATAATTCAGCAAAGTCACAAATTATTTATACAAATTTGCTACATATTCACCATACCCATTATATGGCAAAGTAGGGACTATATCTCCGTTAATTATTTTTGTTTCTAATTCTTGTGACCAAGCTGGATGAGGAGTTGTCGGGTCTACATTCGATAAAAAAGAATATTCATCAGGTGCGATTTGATGCCAAAAAGTTTCTGGTTCTGCATCTAAAAATTCAATTTTGATGATAGATTTTGGACTTTTATAGCCATATTTCCACGGTATCACCAATCTGATAGGTGCCCCATTTTGTTTGGCTAAAGGCTTTCCGTACAGGCCTGTAGCGACAAAAGCCAACTCATTCATTGCTTCTTCCATCCTTAAACCTTCAAAATATGCCCAAGGAAACCAATCCATTTCCCGAACGCCAATCATGGTCGCAGGGTTGGCTTTGCTGACCGTTCGAATATGGGTAGCTTTATTATCGGGTTCAAAAAATTGAATTAATTTAGATAAAGGAAATCCTGTCCATGGCACAGCCATTGACCATCGTTCGACACATCGGTGACGGTAAGTTCTCTCTTCTAATCCAATTGATTGAATAATATCTCCTAAATCAAAAAAGCCTGTTTTATTAGCCAATCCAGTCACCTGTATCTTCCAATCTCGATTGTCAAAGTCACTGACATATTTATAAGCATCATACCGAGCCTCATTATTTAACTCTTTGGCTGGAATAAACTCATAAAAGTTATTATAGCGCAATACATCTGACTCCAAACTTAAAGTTCTATCCAATTCATATTTAGGATTTAAGGTGGCTGGATATAAATTATTCATTCCTTCAAACGTGAACGTTTTATCACCAACAGGAAGGGGTGGGGGCGTAACTACGGGAGGAGTTGGGATGACCCTTGGTTCCTTTTCACATCCACTTAAAAAAGATCCAGCTAATAATCCACCAGTCATCAATCCTAACTGCTTGATAATTTTTCGCCGATTGACATATATTTTTTCGTCAACAGGTTTTATTTTTTGGACTTCCCAAGATTTTGGAATTTTTATATTGGCCATTGATTTATTTTCTGTAAGATTCGATTTTTATAAACTGATAGGATTAGCCTCGGATATTAAATGATGAAACGGATTAAAACGAATTTTAACATCTAGTGGTTCAAGGCAGAAATATTTGACACTTTATAATTGTTATTTTTCGCCTACTCATCGTTAGAAAATCAGGCTTAATAGCTACGGCTATTATCCTGATTTTCTGCCTCGATTAGACAAAAAATAACTGCTTCTAAACCATCAACTACTTTTGTCTTGAGCCACTAGGAAAGAAAAATCCGTACTAATTCAGTTTAATCCGCGTAAAACAGCGGGACTATCCTTCTCACTTAGTTTAACATTTAAATATTCTAATCGGAGTTCAAGAAAATCAAACTACCTTTTATCTGCAATTTATTCAAATATATTTAATTAAAACTACTCGAACCCGACAAAATATACTAATTTGCTTCGTTTAAAAAGCAGCTTTAAGCCATGATAAAACATCGTCATTTTATTATCCATAAACCCTATAATTACCTTAGTCAATTTGTTTTGGTGACGAATAGAAAGGTTCAATTGTTGGGAGAATTATATGATTTTCCACTAAATACGATGGCTATAGGTCGATTGGATAAAACGACAGAAGGATTACTCTTATTGACGACCGATGGAAAAATGAGCGAAAAGGTGAGAAGTAAAAAAATAGAAAAGGAATATTATGCCCAAGTTGATGGAATCATAGATGAAAAGGCAATTGAAAAAATGAAAGCAGGTGTTGAAATTGGTATCCGAAATGAGAAATATACCACCCGACCTTGCCAAGCCGAAAAACTAGAACACCCACCAAATTTCCCACCAAGAATTGTAAAAATTAGAGATGATAGACATGGGCCTACAAGCTGGGTTTCCATCACTTTGACCGAAGGGAAATTTAAACAAGTCCGAAAAATGACAGCTGCAGTTGGCTTTCCTACTTTACGCTTATTTCGAGTAAGAATAGATAAGATTTGGTTAGGAGATATGAAAGCAGGGGAAGTGAAAGAAGTTAGCGGTTTTTTTTAATGGTTGATGCTGCGCTATTTACATCTCACCACTTACCACCTTCAACTTTAAAAAATGAACTTTATTTTCGTGAGATTGGCAGAGTAAGCCTGTAATTTGCTCATATGCTTCAGGCATCTCAACAAAATCAACTCCTTCTAAGTCAATTACTAAAACTGGGAAATCTGGTTGGGTTTTAAAAAATCCAAAATAGGCTTTTTGGACTTTATCAAGATAAACGGGGTCCATTGCTTCTTCCATACTCCGACCTCTTTTATGAATGTAGGCTTTTAATTCTGTAACAGGTCGATGTAAGTAAACTAAAATATCTGGATTAGGAAAATGGGCATTTAAGCTATGAAAAAGTTCTTGAAATAGTTTTTTCTCTTCTCCGTGTAAATTACTATTTGCAAACAATAAGGTTTTTAAAAAAAAGTAATCTGAAATAGTATTTTGTTGAAAATCGGCTTTAGTGGCGAATTTTTTTTGAAGCTGTTTAACCCGCATGTTCATAAAAAACAATTCTACCTGAAAGGCATACCTCTCTGGGTTTTCATAAAACAAGGATAAAAAGGGATTGTCTGTAAATTGTTCTAATATCAAGCGATAGTCATGCTCTCTGGCGAGCATATCGCTAAGTGTTGTTTTTCCTGCCCCGATGTTTCCCTCAATAGCTATATAGCTGTATTTCAGTACTTTGTTAATTTTCAATTTAAAATTTTCAATTTTCAACCTGCCCGATAGCTGTCAGGCTGGTGGGTTTTCTAATCTATCCTAACATACCTTTTGCCGAACTTACCACTTGCCATTTACCACTCCCTACTAATCTAAAGTCCATGTTTTTCCATTCGACGATATAAAGATTGCCGAGTGATTCCTAATTCATCGGCAGCTTTGCTGACATTTCCTTTATGCTTATTTAATGCCTTATTTATGGCTTGTTTTTCGACTTCTTCCAGATTAAAACTATCTACACTATTTCCACCGCTGATGGTTTCTGGTGTTGATTCCTGAAAGAGGAAATCATCTTTTTCTAAGACACTGCCTTCTGCTAAAATTATGGCACGTTCTACAGCATGTCTCAATTCTCGAATATTCCCTGGCCAATGATAATTCAATAATTTTTGTAAAGTATCTTTGGCAAATTTCATCGTCGATTTCTGATACTTCTTGCTATATATTTTTAGAAAATGCTTGGCTAAAAGGGGAATGTCTTCACCACGTTCTGCTAAGCTAGGTAATTTTAACTCTACCGTATTAATTCTATATAATAAATCTTGTCTAAAGCTATTTTCCTGCACCATTTCGTATAATGGCATATTCGTCGCACAGACCAATCTAATATCTACTTTGGTCATTTTCTGGTCCCCAATTCTACGGATTTGTCGCGTCTGCAATGCGGACAATAATTTTGCCTGCAAGGGTAAAGATAAATTCCCTATTTCATCCAAAAATAGAGTGCCACCATTCGCTGCTTCAAACCTGCCCATTCGGTCTTCATAGGCATCCGTAAATGCGCCTTTTTTATGCCCAAAAAGTTCACTTTCGAATAAAGATTCTGGTACCGCACCCAAATCAACAGAAACAAAAACTTTGTCTACTCTTTCAGATTTTCGATGTATTTCTCTGGCTATCAGTTCTTTACCAGTTCCATTGTCTCCAAGTATCAAAATGTTGGCATCTGTTTTGGCAACTTTTGCCACTGTGTTTAAAGTATGTTGAATCGGTTCAGATACCCCAATGATTTGACTATATTGCTGGTCTAACTCTGCGTTTAAATTACTGACTTCAGGGTTGGGTTGGTCCGCATTTGGGTTTCGTTTTTTGTCAAAGGCGGTGTTGACCGTTTCGATTAATTTTTCATTTTTCCAAGGTTTTAAAACAAAATCAGAGGCCCCCGCTTTTAGTGCTTTTACTGCGGTGTTGACATCTCCATATGCGGTTATCATGATAACCTGTGTCTCAGGACTTAGCTCGCGGACTTTGGTTAACCAAGTTATTCCATCTTCTCCAGAAGTATCTCCTTGTCGGAAATTCATATCCAATAATACCACATCAAAATCATGCTGTCGCAATAAACGAGGAATGTAATGAGGATTGGGTTCTGCTTTGACAAAAGTATAGTGTTGTTTTAAAAAGATGCGAAGCGTGAGCAATATATCTTCTTCGTCATCTATAATTAAAATTTTCCCTTCTTTCTTCATAATAGTCGGTTGTTTTGGTGAATACAATGCTAAGGTATATAAAACTGTCCACAATCGGACAACAATTGTACTATTACGGACATGAAAAAAATTAAAAGGTTGCAAGGTTATTTTATAAATAATTGATAATCAATAATTTATATTTTTGGCATACCAATTTCAATAAAGAAAATAATAATGGTTAGCGGTATTTTAAATTATTTGATACTAATAACTAAATTGCGTCTCTTTAATCATTCTTTATAAAAGTAAGATGGACAAAAAAATTGAAAAGAAAGGATTCGGCTGGCAAAAAATTGCGCTTTTATTAGCTATTATTTTAGGTGTCGGTTTTGTTGGAAATAATATGTACAAAAATGCCGGTGTTTCCAAATTGAATGTTGAAGTCAATCGACTTTTAGTAGATACCATACACCAAGGGGTCTTCCAAGAGTTTATTCCCATTACAGGAGTCGTGGAACCTATTAAAACAGTTTTCATCGATGCAGTAGAAGGTGGAAAAATTGAAGAGATATATGTAGAAGATGGTGCGATGCTAAAGCGAGGTCAAAAAATTATGCAATTATCAAATCCCAATCTACAGCTAGCTTACTTGCAATCTGAAGGGTCCATCATGAATCAAATTAATCAATTAGAAAACCTTAAATTAACGAGAGAGCAGCAAAGCTTAAATCTAAGAGAACAAGCTTTAGATGTGGAATACAATCTAGATTTATTATCCAAAAGAACTGCTAGAAACAAGAGTTTATACAAAGATGATGTAATTGCTAGAGTAGATTTTGAAGAAACGCAAGACCAATACGAGCATTTACAAAGAAGAAAAAAATTACTGGCATCTGTTATTCAAAGAGATAGTTTATCACAAGTTGTTCAAGAAAATCAATTAACTAGTTCGGTAGACTTGATGCGTCGAAACCTTCAAATTAGTAAGCAAACTTTAGAGAATCTCTTAGTGCGTTCACCGATAGATGGACAGCTTTCTGGAATGGATTCAGAGATTGGAGAGTTAATTAATCAAGGTGCAAGAATTGCTCAATTAGACAACCTATCTAACTTTAAAGTTCGAGGAAGAATCGATGAATTTTATATTACACGCATCTTTTTGAATCAAACGGGGTCTTTCCTGTTGGGTGGTAAGCCTTATGACCTGATTATTAAGAAAATTTACCCTGATGTTCGGAACGGTGTTTTTGAAGTAGACATGGTTTTTACTTCTGAAATTCCAACGACTATCAAACGTGGTCAAACCGTTTCTATTAAACTTGCGCTAAGTGCGGAAACTAAAGCTTTATTGATTGCTAGAGGCGGATTTTATCAAAAGACAGGTGGAAATTGGGTGTATATCATTGACCCAACAACTAACACGGCTTATAAAAGAGATATTAAAGTCGGTCGCCAAAACCCAAGTTATTATGAAGTTACACAAGGCCTGAAAGCAGGAGATATCGTGATTACTTCGAGCTATGATAATTTTGGGGATAAGGATGAGTTGGTGTTGAAGTAGCGGAAAAAGAATGAAGTGATTTGTAAAAATTTTAAATCATACATTAGGGGTGTTAAGAGAAATTTAGAAAGCTGAATTTTTACACATATTTTGAATTTTTGTACGATATTTCTCCCCCGCCAGCGGGGGAAATTGCACCGTGCAAATCTTAAAAATTTATCGAAAAAAGATGTTAAATTATTTCTCTTAACACCCCTAATCATACATCATAAATCTATTTTTTTTTATTAAAATAATCCGAAAATTAAAATGTAGGATGGATTTATGATTTAAGATGTATGAACTATGATTTATGATTTTGCCCCAGAAGCCAATTCAGTAAAACCTTGAAATAACAGTTAAAATAAGGAGTCAGCAAATGGCAGAAAGCTACCCTAAGCCCTCTGCCCTAAGCCCTCCGCATAAGCACACTCGATTTATTATAAATAGTAGGAAACAGGACTAAGGCAGGGAGCAACCCACGCCCTCTGCCCTAAGCCCTACACAAAACCAATCACAATGATTAAAATTAAAGATTTGGTGAAAGTTTATCGGACAGAAGAAGTCGAAACAACAGCCATCAACAAGTTAAACATCGAAATCAAAGAAGGAGAATTTGTCTCTATCATGGGCCCTTCTGGTTGTGGAAAATCTACGCTCTTGAATATCTTAGGATTGATTGATAATCCATCGGATGGAGAATATTGGTTTCTAGAAGAAGAGGTCGCTAAATACCCAGAAAGAAAGCGGTCTAATCTTAGAAAGCACAATATTGGCTTCATCTTCCAGAGCTTTAATTTAATTGACGAACTAACGGTATTTGAAAATGTCGAATTACCGATGTTGTACACCAAAGTTCCTTCTGCTGAAAGAAAGAAGCGAGTAGAAGAATTATTGGAGCGGATGAATATCATGCATCGTAGAAATCACTTCCCTCAGCAATTATCTGGTGGTCAGCAGCAAAGAGTTGCCGTTGCCCGTGCAGTCGTCAATCGACCTAAGTTAATCCTAGCGGATGAGCCTACGGGGAACTTGGATAGTTCGAATGGAGATGATGTGATGAAAACTTTAGCGCAATTAAATGCGGAAGGTGCCACGATTATCATGGTAACGCACTCTCCTTATTGTGCAGAATTTGGTAATCGAGTGATTCGATTATTGGATGGACAAGTCGTGACTGAAAATATCGTACAACAATATATTTAAATGATTAATGGTAAATGTTGAATGGTAAATAATGATGATTTACCATTAGACTTGTTACCCTTTAAAATTACAGTCATCTGAAAAAGCCTTTTGTCGCTATTTTTAACCAAAAAATAAATCAATAGCTATGCTATTCATTAATTTTTTCGCTAAAACTATCAACAAAATTCAATTTTCATATAACTATTTTCCAAAGGGTAACAAGTCTATTTACAATTCCCAACTAATAAGTAAGCTTTTGTAAGAAATCATACCCGATTGTGAAAAATAGATGGTTGTACCGTGCAGGACGGTGCAGCCTCTTTTTACATTTTAGCGGTCTCCCAATTTATGGATAGTGAATGGCATTTATCTACTGTTTGATGATAATAACTTCCAATAACCTCTCTCCCAATGTTAAAAAATTACTTCAAAATTGCCCTTCGGCACTTAGCGACTAACAAAACCTTTTCCATTATAAATATTTTAGGCTTAGCTATTGGAATGGCTTGTTTTCTAGTTATTTTACTATTTGTCAAAGGAGAACTAGGTTATGATAGTTTTCATACAAAAGGAGATAGAATTCATCGGATGACTTTAGATAGAATTTATCCTGGCCGCCATACAGAATATGCCGTCATTCCACATTCTTATGCCGTTTCAGCCAAACTAGAATATCCAGAAATAGAGGAGAGTTGTCGGATATTTAAATTTCCAGGTTCTATTTTATTAAAAAAAGGAGCAGAAGTTTTTGAAGAAAAAGAACGGATGTGGGCAGATAGTAATTTTTTTACGGTATTTGACTTCGGCTTATTGCAAGGTGCTGAGGACGAAGTGTTAAAACAGCCAAATAGTGTTGTCTTAACAGAATCTACTGCTAAAAAATATTTTGGTAACCAAAATCCTATTGGAAAAATTATCGATATTCCGCAAAATGATAATGATTTACAAGTCACAGGAATTTGTCAAGATGTGCCCACCAATTCACATGTTAATTTTGATTTGGTCATGTCGGCAAGTTCTTTGAATGCATTTATCCAACAACCCAATCATGTGGGGTTTGATTCCTATACCTATTTTTTACTAAAAGAAGGGACAGATGCGGCCAAATTAGCCGCTAAATTTCCAGCCTTAGTTACCAAGTATGCTTCTGGTGAGATTATGCGAAATTTTGGCGTGTCTTATGAGGAATACCAACAAAGTGGTAATGGTTATGTATATGCTCTACAACCATTAAAAGATATTTATTTAAAATCAAATCTAGAAGGAGAGTTAAAACCGCCAGGGAGTTTAAATACCGTTTACATTTTTAGCATAATCGCCTTATTTATTTTATTTATTGCGGTGATAAATTTCATGAACTTAGCCACTGCTAAGTCTGCTGAAAGAGCTAAAGAAGTAGGCATTAGGAAAACATTGGGTTCAAGTAAAAAAGAAATTGCGGGACAGTTTTTAATAGAAGCCATTATCATTAGCTTGTTGAGTGCCTTTTTGGCTTTTATATTGCTGTTGTTATTAATTCCTTTATTTAATGAAATAGCTGGCAAAGATGTTTCTTTATGGACTTTTGCCAATCCGGTATATTTACTTTCCTTTTTTGTTGGGACGGTAATAATCGGTTTATTATCAGGTAGTTACCCAGCATTTATTTTAACAAGTTTTAAACCACTTGAAGTATTAAAAGGCAAATTATTTGCAACTCAGAAAGGTGCTTTTTTACGAAATTCCTTAGTAGTCGTGCAATTTGTCATCTCTATGGTACTTATCGTTGCTACTATTGTAGTCTTTCGACAATTAGCATTTATTCAAGCAAAAGAATTGGGATTTGATAAAGAAAACGTCATTAATATTCAAGGCGGATTTGGGCTAGATGCACAAAAGGCGCAAACGATGAAACAGGAATTTGAAAGAATGGACGGCATCACAGGAGTCGCTTCGAGTAATGCCATACCGGGGATGACTTATTACGGGGTTTCTTTCCGTGCTTCTGGAGAAAACGAAAAAGCGACAGGGCGCCAATTGGTTGTAGACGAAAATTATGTAGAATGTATGGGGATGGAATTAGCAGCAGGACGAGATTTTTCTAAAGAATTTGCAGATTCCAATTCGGTTGTTTTAAATGAGACAGCAGTAAAGACTTTGGGATTGACGAACCCGATTGGGAAACAGGTTTTTACTAGTGATTTTGACCCTGACCAAGCGGACGAAGCGTTTACCGTAGTAGGGGTGGTCAAAGATTTTCATTACCAATCTTTACATCGTGCCATCGAGCCTTTATTTTTAGTCAATCCAGCTGGAAATAATGGCGTCAATGCCTTCATCAATCTTCGAGTCAAAGGAGGCGAATTTGCCAATACCATTCAAGCCATCGAACAGAAATGGAAACAGTTTTGGCCAGAACAGCCTTTCCGATTTACTTTTATGGATAGTGATTTGAATGCCATGTACGAGGCTGAGGAAACGTCGAAAAGAGTATTTAGCCTATTTTCCTTGTTAGCCATTTTCATTGCCTGTATGGGCTTATTAGGACTTGCGGCGTATGTTACTCAGCGAAGGTCTAAAGAAATTGGGGTTCGAAAAGTCATTGGTGCTTCCACCATGCAAATAGTCGGACTCTTGTCCAAAGATTTTCTCAAATTGGTTTTAATTGCCTTGGTCATCGCTACACCTATTGCCTGGTTTGGTATGAATCATTGGTTACAAGATTTTGCTTTTGCGATTTCTTTAAGCTGGTGGATGTTTGCACTAGCGGGTATTTTAGCGATTGGTATTGCCTTTTTGACTGTAAGTTTTCAATCTATTAAAGCAGCTACGGCTAATCCGATTAAGGCTTTGCGGGATGATTAACCTATCCTAAGTATGGTTTAGGAGTTCAAAATCACGTTGTGTACGACATAATTTAACCTTGACAGTTATTACCGAAAACTCTTAGTGCACTATTTTTTTAAGCTGTACAGCATCTTTAGTAGCCAACTCTTTGGTCAAATCAGTTGTTAAATCAATTTGTTTTCCAAGGGTCTTTGGTATCAGTATGGAAAAAGTAGTCCCTTCGCCCATAACAGATGTTACCGTAATTTCTCCTTTATGACTGTCAATAATTTTTTGACAAAGTGCTAAGCCAATACCTGTTCCTTCAAATTCTGATTTAGCATGGAGTCTTTGGAAAATCTCAAATATTTTCTTTTGATATTCTGGTTTTATTCCAATACCATTATCCGAAACAGAAATTTTCCAATAACCCATTGGTGCATCTAAATGATGCTTAATTTTTACTATTCGCTTATCTTTTTTATTGAATTTCATGGCATTGCTAATTAGGTTATTAAAGAGCATACTGATTTGTTCTTTTTCACAATATATAATTGGCAAATCATCCACCTCAATGTGCGCATTTTTCTCTTTAATCAATTCCGACAAATCAAATAATTTAGTAGCCACAATATTATCGAGCTTGACTTTAGTAAATTTTACCTCATTCTTGCCGACTCTAGCATAATTCAATAAATTTTGGATTAATTTATTCATTCTTGTGACCCCATCTTGAATAAAATAAATGTATTGGGCGGTATCTTTATCTTTAGCATTTTGGAAATTCTTAGCTAATAAACCTGAAAAACTAGATATCACCCTGAGGGGTTCTTTCAAATCATGAGAGGCCGCATAGGCAAAATGTTCTAAATCACTATTTGACCTTTTCAATTCTAAGTTAAAATTCTCTAATTTTTTTGACTGTTCTTCCAATAAATCTTCTCGCTTTTTTAAGATTTCTTCGATTCGTTTCCGCTCTTCGATTTCTTTATTGAGACTTTTATTATATTTTTTTAAAGCTATATTTCTCTGTCTGATATTATTGGTGTGATAACGGTTCCCTAAAAAAATAAGAGAGAGCGTGCATAGTATTGATAAAAGATAAAACCATGAAGTTTCCCAAAATGCTGGATGTTTAATTATTTTTATGCTAGCACCGGCTTCGTTCCACAATCCATCATTATTGGCCGCTTTTACTCGAAAAGTATAATCTCCATGCTTCAAATTGGTGTATACCACAGGCGTATTTTCAGCTACGTAGTTCCAGTTGTCCTCAAATCCTTCTAATTTATAAGCGTATTGATTTTTTTTGGGCCTATTATAATTTAATGCAGTAAAATTGATGGATAGATAATAGTCATCATGGCTAAGGTTGCAAATCTTTCTATTAATACAATTGATTGTTTCCTTATTTGTAGCATTGACTTTTTCTATTTCTGTAACAAAAACAGGTGGTAGTTCTGTATTTTTTACAAGAGAGGAAGGATGAAATGCTGTAATTCCCTGTCTACTCCCGAAATAATAATTACCAGCAGCATCTACCGAACTAGAACCTGTTCGAAAAGTTAAGTCTCCTAATCCATCATCTTGCTCAAATTGATTAAATATTTTATTGTTGATATCAAAATTAACAATTCCCGCCGTTGTACTCATCCATAACTCAGCTGAATGATTAGACTCTATACTTTGAATCCAAAACTTATTTTTTGATTTACTGTAATTAGAAAATTTATTAGTGACTAAATGATAACTCATTAACCCACTGGCAGTTCCAATAAATAATTGGTCTTCTACTTGCTTTAGAGAAATGATTCTATTAGAGGCTATTGTATTGGCCGTTGAATCAATATTTCCTGTTTTAAATTGCTGAAATACAACTTTATCAGTACTGTAATCCGATGAAACATTCAACCCATTAAAAGTGGCTACCCATAGTTTTCCATAACTGTCTTCTATGATTTCATTAATAGCATTATCACTGATGCTTTGTGGATTTTTTTGGTCATGTAAAAAACTTTGAAATATTCCTGTTTTAGGATTTAAAGTAAACAATCCTGTACCGGTACCAATCCATATTTTTTTGTATCTATCTACATGGATACATTTAATTTCATATAAACTATTCTGCTCATTAAACCATTTTGGGGTAGGGTATTTTTTGTAACTTTCTGTTAGCCGGTTAAATATGGTAATACCAGAATTCGTAGCTATGTATATTTCAATATCATTTGGACTATTTATAGCATAGACATTATTCCCAACCATAGCTGATGGATGGGTTTTGTCCAATCGACTTTGCTTCCCTGAATTTAAATCATATTTTACCAAACCATTATCTGTTCCTGCTGCAATCCAAGCAACTTTATCATTGTCCACATACATGTTTTGTGTATTTGGCGTTTCGTGAGTGAAACCGAAAATTTCTATCACCGAAAATTGATTGGTAAACCAATTGTGGGTAGATAAGCCTCCAAAAGTGCCAAACCGAAGTAAGCCTTGACTGTCTTCGTAAATGGAATTTATATCATTATGTGCAATGGAATAGTTATTATTAGGATTATAGAAATGGTGATTAAAAAGGATTTCTGGTTTTTCTTTAGTAGGTTTATTGAATGTTTCTGGAGCGGGTAGTTGAAGCGGTTTAATATGATTTAAGCCCTGAACAGTAGCTACCCAAAGCCTTCCTTTGCCATCTTGTAAAATATCGTTAACAATATTACTCGAAATGGAAGTTTTGTCTTTCTTGGAATTAAGGTAGTTATGGAAAGTTGGTTGCCAATCTTGAATATTTTTTTTGTTAGAGGCAGTAGCGGGTAGTTGCATTAAAAATAAGCCATCCCCAAAAGTACCAATCCAATATCGTTCTTCTTTATCTTGATAGATTTTCCAAACATTCCATTTTTCCTTCTCTTCTGAAAGGGTGATTTTTCTAAATTGTGCTTCTTTTATATCTCTAGATTCAGCAGGAATTAATAAGTGAATAGCTTCATTCCACGCACCAATCCAAAGCCAACCTTTATCATCGACTAAAAGACTCAGAATTGCTTTGGCCTTCAAACCATTAGGATTCTCCGTATCTTCATTGAACACTATAAATTGCTCTTTTTCTGGTTGGTAAAGATTCAAACCATTTTCGGTGCCAATCCAAATATTTTGCTGCCTATCTTCCGTGATACATAGTACCTCATTATTGCTTAAACTATTTCTATCAGTTGGGTCATTGACATAATTTATCCATTGATTTGTCGGAAAGTGATAGCGTGATAATCCCCCGCCTCTGGTCCCTATCCAATGGTTTTCTTTACTGTCAATGAAAAGGGTCGTAATATTACTTGACTTGAGGGTTTCAATCCCTGCTTTACTTGTAGGGTAGAAAATTTTGAAATTATTAGGGCTATCATATCTACACAAGCCATCATTGGTAGCGACCCACAGAAAACCACGATTATCTTCCAATACACAATTGACATTATTATCGGATAACCCATTATTGGTATTTATATTAGTGAATCTTATATCTGTAGAAACTTGACCATGAATAATTTGGAGGTTAAAGCACAGTAAAATATAAAATGTATACACGAAATTAGATAACCTCTTGGATTTCATTCCTCTCATTTAATATTAAAAGATAATTGATTTGTAGCTTTAAGATTTTCTCTAATTTTTTGTAAAACTGGGACTGTTTATTGTATTCAAAAGAAGACTTAACTCAATGCAAATTTTGTACCATCAATCTTTAGCTTATTTTCCTTTAACCCGTTATCAGTTATTACATTATTAAAAAAAATATTTGAAAAAAACTGTTTTACGAAAAAATAAGGAAAGCAAATTTATTAATATGCATCCCTTCCAAAATTAACCTGTCTTTAAATCCGACAATCAGAAATTATTTATTTAATAAAAGAACATCCGATGAAAAATGTACAAATAAAAACAGCTATCCTTTTTGTTTTTATGCTTGCAATAATGCCTGCTTTTCTTGTAGCCCAATCTTTACAAAAATCCTACGATGGGGTAGCGTTCCTAGACATCAGTACGGTTACAGGAGATATTATAATTAAAAAAGGAACTACCAATGAAATAAAAGTGGATGGTAGATGGGACGAAGACGAAGTGAGTGTAAGCGTGAGTCATACCGGAAAATCCTTGACCATTAAAGAAAAGAGTAAAGGGAATAATACAGATTCAGATGCTTCTAACTGGGTTTTAATCGTACCAGATGGATTAAATTTGGATGTGAATAGTGGAACAGGCTCGCTAGAAATCGCAGGGATGGAAGGTGATTTAGACGCAAATACCGGAACAGGCGAAATAAGTATTTCAGATATGGAAGGTCGTTTTAATATTAATTCTGGTACAGGAGGAATAGAAATCAATAACTCAAGCGGAAAATTTGATTTAAATTCTGGAACGAGTGATGTTATCGTAATGAATGCGAGTGGGAAATTTAGTGCTAATTCTGGAACAGGGGATGTTCAATTTAAAACGGTAAATCCAACAGGGAATTCTTCCCTTAATTCGGGAACGGGAGATGTAGAATTTATAGTAGATTCTGCAATTAGTGCAGATTTATCCCTAAGCTCAGGAACAGGGGATGCTGTTTTGGACTTTCGAGGAAATAAAGTGGAAGGGGATTTTGATATGAAATGCGGTCTTCAAAGAGGTAAAATTATAGCGCCTTTTAAATTTGACTCAGAACGAAAAGTTGGTCAAAGAGGAAATGGGCATATCGAAAAAGAAGCTAGAATTGGAAATGGCGATTACGATTTAGAAATTTCTACGGGCACAGGTAAAGCAGAGGTTAAATCATAATAATAATACCCTACGATTTTTTATACTTTTCTTAGTTACTTTAATGGATAGAAAAATAAAAAGCGTTGTCAAATCATCTTGAATTGGTAACGCTTTTTGTTTTTTACCTACCTTCAAGGAGTGTCCATCCATGAACACTCATCGTCCAAATTCGGACAAAAAAGCACCTTTCTTTTTAGTTAATAATTTTTCAATAAACTGATAGTCAATTGGTTGCGTGTTTGGCATCGCATTGGGTATTAACCAAGTAAGAAATCATCCGACACAAATTAATTAACTATGTTTCGTAATTACTTAAAAATCGCGCTTCGAAATATAAGTAGAAATAAATTGCATTCTACCATTAATATTTTTGGTTTAGCTATGGGGTTTGTAATGGCCATTTTATCTTATTTGTACATTGCTAATGAGGTAAGCTATGAAACTTGGATTCCTGAGCATGAACGTATTTATCGGGCTTATCGAGCATTTTCTGGCGTTGAAGGTGGACATACTTATTCTTCCAAATTATTAGCTCCCTTTTTAGCAAATGAGGTAGCTGGTGTCGAAAAAGCAACCTGTGTATATGAAGAGTGGCGAATGCTGTTGACTAAAGAAGATAAGTCAATTTACGTGGACAAATCTGCCAATGTTGATAGTTCTTTCTTTGAGGTGTTTAAATTTCCTTTTAAGTATGGCAACCCTGCTACTGCTATGGACGGAGAAAATAGTATCGTCATTTCAGAACGGTTGGCAGAACTATTTTTTGGAAAAGAAAACCCTGTAGGAGAATTATTAAAAGGAAATGGAGATACGGATTATATGATAACAGGAGTTTTGAGTGGGGAGATTGGCGATTCCTATGTAAATTATGAAGTGTATACCCCTTATTATCAATCTTGGTTTAATCAATGGTTGTCCAATAACGTTACCACCTATATTTTAAAATCTCCGAATGCCAATATTGACCAAATTGCAGAACGTACGGATGTAGGCCTTTTTCCTATTTTTAAAAAGGAAATGAATGCCAATAATATGCTTGTCGAAAAACTTGCGGATTTGAATCAATGGAAATATCAACCCTTGACGAACATTCATTTATTATCAGAAAAGATGACCACTGTTCGAGAATCAAATGGAAATGTCCAAAAATTATATCTTTTTGGTATCATTGCTTTTATTGTATTATTAATTGCTTGTATCAACTACTTAAATTTAGCAACCGCAAAAGCCGCTGGAAGAGCTAAGGAAGTAGGCATGAGAAAAGTATCTGGTGCTAAAAAATCCCAATTAATTGGCCAGTTTCTGACGGAATCGACCTTGCAGGCGCTATTTGCACTTAGTATTGCTTTTGTTTTATCGGAATTTCTTTTACCCATTTTTAATCATATTACAAATAGGGAATTGACCTTTTTAGGTGGTAATTTCTTGAAAATAGTTGGACCAATGTTAGGTGTTGGATTGCTAGTCGGGTTTTTAGCTGGTCTTTATCCTGCCTTTTTCTTATCCAATTTTAAAACTGTTACTATTTTAAAAGGGAAAATTTTTAAAACGGCTAATGGACAGTCCTTTCGCAAAGGTTTGGTTGTTTCGCAATTTACAATGACAGTGGTTTTGATGATTGTTATGGCCTTTGTTTATAAACAAATAAATTTTATGCAATCCCAAGAATTGGGTTTTAGTGGTGAGCAAGTCGTGAGTGTTGAAATCAACCAATGGGATACCCCTAGAAAAGTATTACAACGAAAAAATAGTTTGGTGAATATCGATGGGGTAGCGTCTGTGGCTTTATCTAATAATGTTCCTGGTTTCCAGAATAGTAACTATACGATGCATATGGAAGGGAAGGAAAGTAATCAAAACCCTGATATGCTTTTTGTTGACGCAGACTATGCGGAAACTATGGGATTGGAAATGGTAGAAGGGCGATTTTTTTCTAACGATTTTGCCACGGATACTTCCAATGCTTTCGTAGTAAATGAAACTTTTTTAAAGCGATTTAAACTTGATAAGCCGATTGGACAAGGTATTAACTTTGTCTTTGAAGATAATTTTGCTCCTATTATTGGGGTGGTAAAAGACCATCATTTTGAAGGCTTACAAGATGAAATTCGTCCTTTAGTGATGTGTGCTAGGCAGAATATACATGGGTATAATTATGCTTCTTTTAAACTGAGTGGTAAGGACATCCCTGCCACCATTGCTGCTATCATAACAGCATGGGGTAATATAGAACCTACTCACCCGATTCAATATTCCTTTTTAGATGAAAAATTTAATGAACAATATGCCGAAAATGAGCGATTTGGTCAAACCATTTTATACGCTACTTTCTTAGCTATTTTTATTGCGATTCTTGGTTTATTAGGCTTAGCTTCTTTCATGGCAGAGCAGCGCACTAAAGAAATCGGCGTTCGAAAAGTATTAGGTGCTTCTATTCCAAATTTGGTTAACCTATTGGTGGCTGATTTTGTGAAACTGGTTTTAGTGGCGGGCTTAATTGCTGTACCTTTTGGCTATTATTTGGTGGATGGTTGGTTAGCGGATTTTGCTTTTAGAACGGATATCAATGCTTTACCTTTTGTTTTGGCGATTGTTGGAGCTATCGGATTGGCTATTCTAACGGTTAGTTTTCAAGCGATTAGAGTATCGGTGGAAAATCCTGTGAAAGCTTTGAAAACGGAGTGAGAAGAGGCGTACTATGCCTTTATTTTTACCTTATTTAATAAAAATTTCCCAGCTTTAGTGAAGATTCCAGTTCCAATAATAATAATTTCTTTCTCAGTAATAGGTTGACAAAATCTAGGTAAAAAGACATAATCTTTTGGTAATAACTTTGATAATATTTTTCTTTTGATTGCTCCTGTGGAAAGCGAAAATTCTGCTAATGCAGGTGTTGCATCGAATCCGGTCGCTGTCGTCAAAAACGCACCATTACCATTTTGATAATTTGAATAATGGTCATTAAATAGGAAGTAAAA
>CALJVJ010000095.1 GCA_937974625.1 uncultured Saprospiraceae bacterium | reverse complement strand
ATGGTGAATTTACCTAAGGACAACATCTTAGCCAATGCCCAAGCATTAAATAAAATCGAAGGGTCAGTTGGTTACTCTACCAATGGTTATAAGGTAATTGAGGATTTGATTGCTAGAAAATCAAAAGTAGATAAAGTGATGTTGTTTACCGATGTGCAATTGTGGGATAGTTCACATGGTGGAAATAGCTTGCAAAAGTCTTGGATGCAATACAAAAGTAAAATTGCCCCTAAGGCGAAATTATACTTATTCGATTTGGCGGGTTATGGAAATATGCCTTTGGCTATCAAAAAGAATGAGGTGCACTTAATTTCGGGATGGTCAGATAAAATATTCGGTATTTTAGAAGCGATGGAAAAAGGTGGCGATGCGATTTCGGAGATTAATAAAATTACATTGTAAAATAGAAGATTTCGGAACTGTTAGAATCTAGTTTTCTAACAGTTCCAAATCCTTGACAAAGAGTACCTTAATAAGAAACATAAAATATGAAATTAATACCAAGCTATAAGTTTTTGAATCAAATAGAGGTTTCTGGATTAAACAAGGTTTTTGAAAAAAACAATCAGGAAACAACTATCACTCAACTAAAAGAATTTCAAGCTAAAAATGAAAACAATTTTTATGCTGTAATAAGAGTCCAAGATGAAGTGACATTCTGTTCTAAACTTGAAATAAATGGAAAAGATTTATGGATTCCAGAACCAAATCCTGTTCATATCTATTTCTATGAAGCTTTTCGAATAGTTCCTAATCTAGAGAAATCCAAAGATGCATTTGAGAGATTAGCAGACCAAACAAATGGTTATCCAGTTGGTGAATATTATTTAGATTTAGTAAGATTTTTTAGTGAAGCAAGCCGATATTTCTTTTTTGCATTTTCAGCATTAGAGGCATTCATTAACCAATCTATTCCAGAAGCTATTGAATATAATTCTAAGAAGAAAGGAAAGATTAAGAAAGAAAAAATTGAGAGGTGGATAACTTTTGGAGAAAAATCAACAAGGTTAATGAAATTTATTTTTGAAAAATCAATAGAACAGGAAAAGAATCAGGTTTTTAAAGAAATTCAGAACTTAAAGGAAGTACGTGATAATTTAATTCATTTAAAAACCCAAAATGATAAATATAGAAATAAGTATCGGGAAGTATTGAATAAACTTCTAAACTTTGACTACACATCTTCAATAAATGCTGTTGAACAATATATCAACTTTTATAAAACAGCATTTATTGAACATGAAAAAAGAGTTTAATAATGAAATTTTTAGAGTAAATCGATTGAAAAAACTAAAGAGGGTGTCGTAGATTAGTCTTACTTCAATTTTCTTGTATATCTCATTGTGGTCTTTATGGAGTTTTGCTTTCCACAACAAAATGGTAGACAAAAAGAAGCAAAAAATGCTCATAACGATGAGCCATCCAAAACTAAAATTGACTATTCGAAATTAACCCCTTTTTTAAGAACTAGAGGTGTCGTCCAAAAGTCTTACTTCGCTCCAAATCGAAATTAAAACAGACTTTTGAAAGGTTACCCTCTTTTATAACAAAAAAATAAGCGTGCCGTAGAGAAGCGTTCCTTCGTAACTATAACGGTCCTAAGGTAGCGTAATTCGGGCGACCGAACTAGCGAAGTTGGGTTGAAAACCAACAGGGTGGAAGTGTATCTGAAATATTGGTGCACGTAAGTCTCTCTGAGATGTCAAATTACCGGTTCACTGTCCCGATAAAAAATCGGGATAAGAACGACGGCTTCTAAAAGCCATCTCGCTTTTCGCTTTTTGCCGTCTATTTTTTGGTAAAGCAAAAACATAAAGAAAAGTGTCGTAGAAAAACGTTACTTCGACTCTGAATCGGGAGGTTGTAGGTTCGAATCCTACTATCCTTAGGGATATAGCTCAATTGGATAGAGCGCCAACGTACGTTATTCGATTTTTACCTTTTCTTTTTTAAAAATAACTCAATAGTGCCGTAGAGCAGTGTTACTTCGCTTTGATTGGTTTTTGTGGGTTCGAATCCCACCTATGTCATTGCTCGATTTCGCCTATTGATCTTTTAAAAACATAAAATGGACACACCGACAAAAAGAAATGAAAAAATATGGGACAAGCTCGTTCAAAACGATGTCTTATGTTCCAGACCAAAACTTGATTTAACCCCAACAGCCGCATTTGATTATATCAATCAAAGAGGGTTTTATCAAAATGATTTCAACCAAAAAAAGGTG
This sequence comes from uncultured Saprospiraceae bacterium, assembly GCA_937974625.1. Taxonomy (GTDB): domain Bacteria; phylum Bacteroidota; class Bacteroidia; order Chitinophagales; family Saprospiraceae; genus JAFMDF01. Next base: position 11,725 of record CALJVJ010000095.1, on the reverse strand, counting down.
CTTTGTTTGGCAGGCGGAGGCGGACAACAAAGTTTAGCATTTGCTTTATTAGGCGCCAATGTCACGGTGGTAGATTTTAGTGCAGCCCAATTGGAAAAAGATAGATTAGTGGCAGCTAAATTTGATAAAGAAATTAAACTTATCCAAGCAGATATGAGGGAGTTGTCCATGTTAGAGCAAGAATCATTTGATATTATTTACCAGCCCTATTCTATTAATTATGTGCCAAGTGTAGCGCCCGTTTTTGAGGAAGTACAGCGATTACTAAAGCCCAATGGGATTTACGATTTGATGGTGCACAATCCATATGTACATGGTACTTGGAAAGATGGTTGTTGGGGAAATGAGTGGCAAACAGAAGAATTGTGGAAAGGGAAAGGTTATCCTATTTGGCAGCCTTATCGAGACGGTCATCCCATCGAAACAGCGGACCCCAATTGGAATTTTGCCAATAAAGATGGAGACCTTGTAAAAATTGAAAGTCCACAAGAATACAGACATACCTTAGCAACAATGCTAAATGGGTTAATCAGTAGAAATTTTGAATTACTCCAATTTAAAGAGGAAGTAGGAACAGATTATACGCAGACACCAGGCAGTTGGGAACATTATACATCCTGTGCACCGCCTTGGTTGTATATATTAAGCAGAAAAAAGTAAAATAACAAAGTGCCGTTAAGGTAATGTTACTTCGACATTTAGGTAAAGTGGGTAGGCAGGTTCAATTCCTGCTATAATACATGGTTGTACTACAATAGTCATTGCCTGATAGTTGCCTTTGTTATCTTTTAAGAAATAAGAGCGTGCCGTAGTATAGCATTACTTCGTTTGTCACACTGAGGGTTACAGGTTCAAATCCTGTTATTACCGAGCAATTGGTAGTATAGTTCAATTGGTAGAATATCAGTCTCGTTGGTTATATGATTATTGCCGCTCTACTTTTCAAAAATAAACGGTCTATTGGGGTAATGGTTATCCTGCCCGGTTGTCTCCCGAGCGATATGAGTTCGATTCTCATATAGACCGCAAAAACAAGAGTGCCGTAGAACAGCGTTACTTCGATTCTTAATCCGTGGGTCGTGGGTTCGAATCCCACCATCGCTACCAATCAATACAATGATTTTAGTTGTATTCAAACAAATGGCGATGTAGCTCAGTGGTCAGAGCAACGTAACAGTCGCTTTTCGAGAATTGCCTCTTGTTTTTTCTTCAAAAAAAAAAATTAATACGAATTAAATAAGGTTAGTCAAAGTATCAAACTGATATTTTGCATATTGAGTACGGAAGGTGATTTATTTGCCTTCCGTATTTTTAAAAATATTAATGTTTCTCACAACGCCTCAACGACACAACGAATTCACATCAAAACATTAAGCTGTTGTGTCGTAGTGCCGTAGTGAGAAATTAAATTTGTCTAAGTAAGTGCTAAATCATCTCCTCTCCAACTGAATAGGCACGCCACCTTTAGGGCGAGTAGTCAAAGAAATTTGCGGTTCAACGGTCGTATTAGGCGGAAGGTTCAGTTTAAAGCGCTGTGTCACCATCGCAGTAATAAACACCGCTTCCATCATCGCAAAATTATTACCTAAACAAATTCTTGGTCCTCCCCCAAAAGGTAAATAAGCAAAAGTATGTTGCTTTTTTTGAGCCTCTTTATCAAAACGATGTGGGTCAAAAACGTTAGGATTTTCCCAGAAATCAGGATGTCGATGCAGGAGATAAGGGCTAAAAAATATACTATTCCCACCTTTGATTATATAGTTTCCCAAGACATCATCAGCCTCCACTTTACGAGGCAAAACAGGAACTGGAGGATACAATCGCATCGTCTCTTTAAATACTTTGAGGGTATAGGCTAGCTTTGGAAAATCTGCAGGAGTAGGTGTCCGACTATCGAGGACTTCCGCCACTTCCGCTTCTACCTTTTCTCTAACAATGGAATGCTGAGAAAGTAATGCCCACAACCATGCCATGGCATTAGCAGTCGTTTCGTGACCTGCGATAAAAACCGTCATCACCTCATCTCTCAACTCTTCATCAGATAATGGTTTTCCTGTTTCCTCATCTTGTGCATCCATTAACATTTGTAGTAAATCATTTGGTGGCTCACTCATTTTTCGACGGTCTTTAATAATCCGAAAAATAATGGCATCTAAATCATCAATATATTTTTGGTACAATGCATTTTTGGTAGTCGGTAAACGATAAAGCCATTGGAATGGAAAAACAACTCGTTTATTGGTCGCTTCTAGTAAAGGCGTAAATACATTGGCAACTGTTTGGACTTCTTCTTTAGAAAGTGCGGTACTAAATAATGATTTAACTACTACTTTTAGCGTAAGTTGCATCATCTCATGTGCTGCATTGAGTGTTTGTTTTTTATCACAAGTCACTTCCCATTCATCCAACATTTCTGCTATCGTGTCCGTAATCGCCGTCGAAAGTGCAGCGATTCTTTCTTTATGAAAGGAAGGTTGTACCAGACGTCTTTTACGTCGCCAATTATCCCCCATAGCGGTAAAAGTACTATCCCCTAAGACGACCTTTACCATCTTAAAAGCAATAGATTTTTTAGTATAATTACTACTTTTTTTTGTTAGAACTTGTTTTACTAGGTCAGGGTGATTAATTAAATAAACATCTGAATTTATCAACCTAAATTTACTTACATCGCCATATTTTTGGGTAAGTGATTGAAACCAATCTAATCGCTTTGCACTTGCCAAATCTAATAAACTTCCAATAAAAGGATAACCTTTAGGTCCCGTCGGTTCTATACTCATTCAATTTATTTAAGTGCAAAGGTATACTTTTTTATAGCTGTTATAGAACGTAGGAAGGTAAATTAATACGTCACAGAAAAACGTCCTTCTGTCAAACTAGCCTTCGCCTCCCCCACTAATTCAACTGCTTCAAAAAAGAAAGTACCTTCAATAATTTTGACACTTTTGTCGTGTTTTGTAATGGTTACTGCTCCGCTTTCTGCCGCTAAAAATTCCATATCACTAATATTGTACTGTGCACCATAATCAGCTAATCCCGGTGCTCCCAAATCATAAGTCCCTTCCACTATGTCTTGCGGCAAATACAGCGCTACGCTTGGAATCCCTGCCGCTGCTGTGCCTATGACTGCAATAGCGCCAGAAAACGGGTCTATCATTCCACTAACTACTTCTGGTTCAAATAAAACACTATCCACATTGACAGATAGCGTATTGATATCGTTAATCGGAGTTAATGCTGTCCGAACTCGTAGTTTCTCAAATACGCCTTCTTTTATTTCTACTTCGCCTGCAGGTAAAGCTCTTGCTCCCGTAAAAGCAAAAGTTCCAGAAATAGTAGAGTCTTGCCAATTCAATTCGGAGATATTCACAAAGCCAACTTCTTCGCTAGCATTAGAAGCAAAAGCATTAGAGTTACCATTGCTATCTTCTGTGTAAGCACCTGCACTTCTACTTGTTTGCGTCAGCTCATAATTTCCTTCGCCCATATCTTCTAAACTTAGAATAATAACCGAACCATTAGCCGCTACTCCTGAAATACCAATCCGATTGACTTGAATCAATGCACTTGCATTTTCAGTAGACCAATCATTTCCATCCACTTTTGCGGTCATGATGCCATTCATTGTTTCAGGCATTTCTGGATTTTCCTCTTCTGGAGGCGTCATATTAGTATCTAAAAAAGCATCATCACAACTGACCATTAAACCAAGTGTCAAGAGACTTAAAAAAAAGAAGATAATATTTAAGCGCATGATTGTTTATTTTTAAAATTAATTGGGTCCTAGTAAGGTTGCAGCAATTATGCCAAGCAAAGCTTTTTTATTAAAAAGGTAAACGCTTTTTTTTGAAAAATAATATAAAAAATGAAGATTCATTTAACTACGCAAGTATATTGCGCAGGACTACTTTATCTTGCAATCAAAATTAAAAAACGATGAATATTACCGCATTAAAAGAGATGATTACAGCAGGATATGTAAAAATAAATCAGCACCCAACTGCTAATTTATTTATCTATAATTATTCTGAAACCGCACAATTTGAGCGTGTATGGAATGAAGTAACTTTACAATGTAGAGGTTTAATATTAGACGATACAGGAAAAATAGTAGCACGTCCATTTCCAAAATTTTTTAATTTAGAAGAATTGGTCAATGAACCTATTCCTAATTTACCATTTGAGGTATACGAAAAAATGGATGGCTCATTAGGTATTAGTTATGCTATTGATGGTGAAATATTTATAGCGACTAGAGGGTCTTTCACTAGTGAACAGTCTGTGAAAGCCAATGAATTACTAAATACAAAATTTACTTCGGCAAAGGCTCGGATGAATCCTGCTATCACCTATTTATTTGAGATTATCTATCCAACGAATCGAATTGTATTGGATTACGGCGATACGGAAGCATTGGTATTATTAGGCATGATAGAAACAGCGACTGGAAAGGAATTACCTTTAGCTGATATTGGATTCCCTATTGTAAAAAGATACGATGGGTTGAAAGACCTTCATCAATTGAAAGCATTAGCATTCGACAATAAAGAAGGTTTTGTGGTAAAATTTTCTAATAATTATCGTTTGAAAGTAAAATTTGAAGAGTATGTGCGCATACATAGAATTATTATGCAAGTTTCTTCGGTTACCATTTGGGAGAATTTAAAAGCAGGAGATACTTTCAAAGAAATTCTAGAACGCGTACCAGATGAATTTTATAATTGGGTGAAAATCACCAAAGCAAAGTTAGAAGAAGACTACGAAGCAATCGAAAACATTGCCAAAGGAGAATACAAAGAATTGTCAACAAGAAAAGAAACAGCATTATATTTCCAAACTTGTCAATATCCAAAGATTCTTTTTTCGATGTTGGATGGGAAGGATTATTCGGAGACTATTTGGCGATATGTTCGACCGACTTATCAAAAACCTTTTTCTAATTAAGCGTATGTCTAAATATTCTCAAATAACAAAAATATAATCGGGAATTGTCCCAATGTCCCGTAGGGACTCAAAATAAGTAACTAATGAAACAAGTAATTATATTAAGAGGGCTACCAGCCTCAGGAAAATCAACTTATGCAAAGGATTTAGTAAAAGCTAATCCAAACATGTACAAACGCATCAATCGAGACGACATGCGAGAAATGTTAGACGGCTACCATTTTTCAAAAAGCAATGAAAAATTTGTCAAGAAAATGAGAGATTGGTTAATCGTGGAAGCATTGAGAGATGGGAAGCATGTGATAGTAGACGATACCAATTTATCACAAAAAAACATTAACAGAATCAACGATTTGGTGAATGGTTATAAAAAACAAACAGGCCATCAAGTAAACGTCGAAGTTAAAGAATTCACTATTGAATTAGCGGAAGCAGTGAAGCGAGATGCCAAAAGAGAACGTCCAGTTGGTCGCAAACAAATCGAAAAATTGCATCGTCAGTTTTATGCGCCAGAAGGAAAGAAAGGACGTGGACCGTATTACATGGAGCAAGATAAAAAGTTGCCAAAAGCCATTATCTGTGATATTGATGGGACGTTGGCTATCATCGATGGACGTTCGCCTTTTGATGCGACGCTGTGCGAACAAGATGCATTAAATGAGCCAATAGCCAATATCGTCAAGGCTGAATATGCCAAAGGTACGCAGATTTTCTTGTTTACAGGAAGAATGGATTCTTGTAAAACGCAGACGGTCAATTGGTTGAAAAAATTCGAGATTCCTTATCATACCTTAGTCATGCGAAAGCATGAAGATGTACGTAAAGATTCCATTGTAAAAACAGAATTTTTTGATGGTCATATCCGCGATAAATTCTTTGTGAAGTATGTTTTGGATGACCGAAATCAAGTCGTAGATATGTGGAGATTGGATATTGGCTTGCCTTGTTTGCAAGTGAATTATGGAGATTTTTAACTGGTAGCAAAGCCTTTAGGCTTTCCTGTCAAAGACCTTTAGGTCTATTTATTTTAGCCTAAAAGTTAATGACGGAAAATCCTAAAAGTTTTCCTACCGATTAGGAAATATAAGTTCTAGTTTTTGATATTCTGGATTTAACCAAGTAAAAGGATGTTCCATCCAATGTGTACAAATTTTCGCTTTTACCACATTATTTAAAGTGTAATTAACTGCTCCTTGCCACTTTATGGTCCTTTAAATGAGTGGGACTATTAAGGCAGCGGTCTAATAAATCATCATAAGCATAAAAATAGGCTCTCCGAATCATGTATATATCTTTCTAAAGAACTTGGCTGCTTCTTTTTTAATGCTTCTATTGATTTATCTCGTTTTTCTCTTAATTTTTTAAGTGCATCAAATGGGATAGAATTATGAAGGTGAGTAGTAATGAAAAAAGTAGCACCAACTCTATGAAAATGTGGAAGGTTTCCAGTGTGCTCTGTTTTTATTTGTTTTCTCATAATGAGTTTCTTCTGGTTTAATGTCTTGAATTGTTTACATAAAAATAAGGAAGAAACTCGTCTTAAAAGAATTTAAGTTCTTTGCATGTTTTTTATCTATATACGATTATCGGCTGGGAATAAAGCCTTTAGGTTTTTCCGTCATTAATTTGATAATAGACCTAAAGGTCTTTGACGGAAAAGCCTAAAGGCTTTTCTACCAACTACTCCACTATCGCCTGATAAACGAGATTGTGAAACTTTTCTCTAGCCTGTAAATGATTATAAGGCATTACTTGAATCATCATCAAAATAGCCATATCTTCTTTTGGGTCTATTCTAAAATAAGTCCCTGCGGCACCACCCCAACCGTAAGCACCCTCCGAACCTAACATTTCAGTAGCCGCTAAATCTGTTGTCACAGAAAAACCTAAACCAAAAGCAGTTCCTTTTGCGGGTAATACGATAGGGCCACCTGCATGTGGTGTATTTTTAGTATGATCACCCGTCATCAATTCCAATGTTTTTGGGCTAATCAATCGAACACCATTTAATTCCCCTTTATTCAACAACATTTGGCAAAAACGGAGGTAATCATTAGCAGTCGACACCAATCCGCCACCGCCAGAAAACATCGTCACTTCTTTACAATATTTGCTCATCGACGGGTGGTCAATAGCTTGTAGACTACCATCTTTTTTGTGGGTATAATTCGTTATAAATCGCTCATCTTTTTCATCAGGTACTTCAAAATGCGTATCCTTCATACCCAATGGATTTAGGATGTGTTCTTCTAAATATTCATCTAGTGGTTGACCAGAGATAAGTTCCAATAAAGCACCTGCCACATCTGTAGAGACACTATACCTCCAGCCTTTTCCTGGCTGATGGTATAAGGGTAAGGTACTCATAGCCTTAAGAAAGGCTCTATTAGTCGTTCCTGCTCTCTTAGCACCTTCTTTGTATAAAGAATCCACCTTATTTGGCGGAAAGCCCCAACCGTAGCCAAAACCAGTTGTATGGCGTAATACATCGACTATTCGAATTGGTTGTTTAGCCGCTTCCATTTTTCCATCGCCTACATATACTTGCATGTCCTTAAATTCGGGCGCATATTTATGCAAGGGGTCATTCAATTGAAATTTACCTTCTTCGTACAACATCATTAAGCCAATAGAAACAATAGGTTTTGTCATCGAATAAATTCTAAATATACTATTCTCTTTCAGCGGGTCTTTGCTGTCCACATCTTCAAAACCGTAAGTATCAAAATGGACTACTTTTCCTTTTCGGATAATGGCTGTTTGCACATTGGCCAATTCTCCCTTATCCACATATTCGTGCATTTTGGTTGCCATCATTTTTAAGCGGGCCGAAGACATACCTACTGCTTCAGGGGCAGCACTTGGTAAGGAGGTAGTAGGAATTAATGTAGGAATAGCATTTTGCGCTAAAAGCCCAACCGTAGTTCCTAATAAGCCGATTACAAAAGTTAATAATAAGGATTTAATCTTCATAATTTTTGATATTAGTTAATGCGTACGGCTTAGGGCAAAGAGCAGAGGGTGACATAGTCATATATGAAAGCGTTTTTGAAAAAATCCTAACTTTTCAAGTAATATGATATCTCGCTCTGCCCCACGCCCTAAGCCAAAAACCAAATATAACTAACCTAAAGGGAATGACATAATAGCTACCGAAATAATCATAAAAACGGTAAATAAGCTAGACATCACCCACTGTTTATCAATAGCGAACTCATTAACTCGGTTAAATACCCAACCACCAACCAATAAGCTAATAAAGCCTACAAAAGCCCAAGCACTCAAAACGATATTTTCTAATTGAAACACATTGAAAATATCACTTATCGAATGGAATTGCAGATTACTTCCATACCGAGCAATAGAAATTACATAAATGACTAACAATAGAAATGGAATAATATCAGAATCTACTAATTGCTTCGTCCATTTAGCATTGGGTCGAACAATCATCATTATCCATTGAGGAAGAACGACTAGTGTGATGGTTAAAAAAGCGATTGTTGGTGTCATGATGGTGGAGTTTAAGTCTACAGATAAAGATTAAGCTTCCTTTATCACAATATTCGGTGGATTTAGACTTTGTATCGTGTAAATAACTGAAATAGCAGGAATTCGGACGAGTATAAGAGGTACGACTGCGTGAATTACAGGTAGGTGGACTTTTATTTAGTGGTGAGTTATCGGTGATAAGCTTTTTTTATAAGCACTAGGCGTCATGCCTGTCATTTTTTTAAACACCGCATTAAAAGTAGATTTAGATTTAAACCCTGCTTCTAAGCCAATGCCTAAAATTGAGTAGTGGGCATAGTTTGGGTTCGTCAAATTTGCTTTCACTTCTTTTACTCTATAAGCATTAATAAAATCGTAAAAATTTTTCCCTTCTTTTTGATTGATAATTTTAGAAAGATAGCCATTACTTAAGGTAGTTTTTTCAGCAAGTGTATCCATACTTAATTGCGCATCTTGGTAAAGTTTTTCTTTTTGAATGACTTCTAATAAATTTTGGTAATGCTCCTCGGTTTTATCGGAAAGAATAGGTTTCTCAACTTGACTAGGTGCATTTTCGAATATAGGAATCATAAAAACATCTCGTCTAAGAATAACGAAATAAGCTAACCAGGTCATTAAACAGGTAGAGAAAATCCAGACAAAATAAAATGGCCAAAGCCGCTCGTCATAAATGAAAATAAGGGTAATAATAAATAGCAGAAATACGCTAAATACAAGAAGAATGTATAATAAATTTCTTAACCAATAGAGGTCTTTACCTTCTGTATCAGAGAAATTATCTAAAAGATTTTGGTGGTATAAGTTGACTTTTTTTAATAAAGAAAAACACACCCAAAAGAAATAAGCAATAGGTAAATAATTGAAAAGTAAATTAGAGCAATAAAAAAAAGTTGGCGTATTTTCCTTAGAGAAAGGATGTATTATATAAGCTACATAAACCACTAAATGCAATAGAAACCCAAGCATAAAAGGTGTAATAATCCAATAGTCCTTTTTACCAAAATTATAATTAGGATTCAATAAATAAACTACAAAATAATATAGCCCAATACCAGTAATAGAATAATTACCTAGCGGTAAATAGTTCAAATACAAATACTCTTTGTGTAAAGCCAAGTCTTGCAATATTTCGTTAATACCTGCAAAAGAAAGAGCTAGCAACCCAATACCCATTGCGATGCTCGATTTTTTTCTAAAACTTTTATTAAAGAAAAAAATGAACGCCAATAGGAATGCTTGAAAGATGCCTATGAAAATAAGTACATGGTAAAAACTAAAATAAATGGTTTTCACGAATTTGTTTTGGGTGATAGTTTAGTATAAAACTAAGGTAAGGCAAAATAAATTAATAAAGTGGTCATTTAGAGGAAAAACGCCTCAATCACACCACGAATTAGAAAGCATTGTTTTTAATTGTTGTATCGCCGTGCTCTCGATAGTAGCTATACGAGATGTGAAATTAAATTTATCTCCGTACGTGCTAGAACACAAATTATTAATATTATTTCTCACAACGACACCACGACACTACAAATTCAATAGCATCCCGTTTGAGTTGTTGTGTCGTCGTACCGTAGTGAGAAATTAAATTTGTCTAAATAGAAAATAGAAAATGAAATAAGCATCACTTTCGCACTAAATCCTGTAAAGCCACCTGCAAAGCATCTTTACGATTCCGAGCCACGGGGATTTGTTCTTTATCGGTCATCACCACATAACCGCCATCTCGACGACTGTACTTTTTGACTTGTTGTAAATTAACCAAATGCGATTGGTGGACTCTAAAAAAATGCGCATCTTCCAAAAGTTCGACGTATTCTTTTAAAGTTTGAGAAACTAGCAATTTTCGGCCATCCTGTAGATAAAACCAAGTATAATTCTTTTCGCCTTGGCAACGGATAATTTGGTTTAAATCCACAAATTCTACATGGTCACTTTGGGGCAAAGCAATCTTTTGTGGACTATCTAATCGACTAGATAAAAGCAGCTCCAATTTTTGTTGCTGTTGTTTCTTTTCCTGATTGGCTAGTACTCGATTGACCGCTTGTTTTAGTTCTAAAGCATCAATAGGTTTTAGCAAATAATCTATCGCACAGAATTTAATCGCTCGAATCGCATATTGGTTATAGGCAGTAACAAATATGATATCAAAATCAATCTTATCTAAGCTTTCCAATAACTGAAAACCATCGCCCAAAGGCATCGCAATATCCAGAAAAACTAAATCGGGTTGTTGTTTTTTAATCACATCCAAAGCAGTAATCGCCGAATCTGCTTCTCCAATGATATTTACTTCTTCGCAATAACTAGCTAAAGCCAAGCGTAAATTCTCGCGATTATTGGCTTCATCGTCTACTATAATGGCATTGATTTGGGTCATTGTTCTATTGGTATGATAAGGTTTACGATAGTACCTGTTGCAGGTGGTTTCAGTTCACTTCGGTCTTGAATGGTTAAAAAAGTAGTCTCTGGTTGATTTAAGAGCAAGCCTAAACGTTGTCGAATCAGTGCCATCCCAAAACTTTTCTGATGGGCTTTATGTCGTTGTTTTTGCCCTTTCGCTTTTTGTATCCCAATACCATTATCGACAATTTCACAAGCCAATCCTTTTGGATGTGGTTTTATATTTATCCATAAATTTCGTTCCCCTTGTTGAGGCATTAGCCCATGCAAAATAGCATTTTCTACCAAGGGCTGGATAAGCATCCCAGGGATATAGGTATTAAAAGCATCAATATTCTCGGCAATATCCAATTCATAATTAAAAGGAGTACGCAAAGCCTCTAAGCTACAGTACTGTTTAATGGCAGCCATTTCTTCCTCCAAAGTAATAAATTCTTGTTCCGAGTTACGTAATATTTTACGGACCAAACCTGCAAATTGGGTTAAATAGCGGTCTGCCGCAATGTCTTCTTTTTTACGAATCAGATTTTGAATAGAACTTAGTGCATTGAATAAGAAATGGGGGTTCATTTGAGCACGGATGCCTTTTAGTTCTAATTCTACTAATTGGCGTTTTTGTTGTTCTCTTTTGGCTAGGGTTCTTTTTCTTTGGGTGTAGATTCCGCCTAGGAATAATAAAGCTAAAGCAGAGATACCAAGGTTTCGCCAGAAGATGGGCGTAGGTTGCCAAGTTTCTTTTTCTAAAGGTAAATCTGCAATAGAAGATTTCAGATGATTAAACGTGCCCGTAAAGAGCGGATTAGATAGCACCTTACCCTCTGGGTCAATGATAAAATAATTATTTGCATTATTATTAATGGCG
>CALJVJ010000094.1 GCA_937974625.1 uncultured Saprospiraceae bacterium | reverse complement strand
AAATTAAATATACTCCCCCATAGATTGTCTCAATTAGTCAATGATAATTTAGGTAAAAGTTTCAATCTTTACATCAACGAACATCGCATCCAAGCGGCCAAGGAAATGTTGTTGACCAATGACCAATTTTCTTTAGATGCTATTGGGTATGAATGCGGTTTTAACTCTAAGTCCAATTTTTACGCTACCTTTAAAAAAATAACAGGAACAACACCTTCTAAGTATAAAAAAGAGTTGAATCACCTATAAAGTTCAATTCTTCTCTCATTTCTCTTTCTTTTAAGTCCAGTATTATAATTCTGTAATCCTAAATTATAAAAAACGTCGATATTACGGGGAATGTCGCCTAAAATTGTGAAAAGTTATTTAATCACTCAACCACAACTTTATGCGACATTTATTTTGTGTAATCATGCTATTACTAGTGGCATACATCGACACAGAAGCGAAAAAGATAGCTTCTTTAGTAGCCCCAACAAAAATTCTATTCATTGTTTCCAATGCTCATTTTTATGGCGATTCGGAATTAAACACCGCCAACCATTTTGCTGAGATTGTCTACCCTTATGACAAGCTAATTAACGCTGGATTTGAAGTGGATTTTGTTAGCCCAGAAGGCGGGGCGATACCCTTAGGGTATATCCAAACTTCAGACCCGCTCATCAAAAAATATTTATATGATGGAGAATTTATGGATTTATTAGAACAGACCAAAAAACCTAATCAAATTAATTCCGCCAACTACAAAGCTGTCTATTATGGCGGCGGCGGTGCTGCCATGTTTGGGGTACCCGAAAATAAAGCTATCCAAAAAATCGTGATGGAAGTTTATGAAAAACACCAAGGCATCGTTTCCGCTGTATGCCACGGTTCCGCAGGGCTCGTTAACCTCAAAACAAAAGATGGAAAATATTTAGTAGCAGGTAAAATAGTAAATGGTTTTCCAGATTTATTTGAGAATATGTCTGCAAAGTATTACCAAACCTTTCCATTTTCAATAGAAAAACAACTACAAAAAAATGGAGGACAATTTCAGTATTCAAAAGAAGGATGGAATGGTTTCATGGTAGCAGATGGTAGATTAATTACAGGACAAGACCCTTCAGCAGCGGGTTTAGTAGCTGAAAAAATCATTGAACTATTAAGCAAATAATTACAAATAAAAAATAAAAAAAATGACACAGTATATAAATTCAAACAATCACTCATTCAGAGGTTTAATCACTTTAAATCGTTTCATGCTAATGTTAGGTATTATTTGCCTTTGTCTAATCCTTCCATACAAAGGAAATACACAAATAGACAACGCTACTGAAGCCAAGCTAAATGCGCTTTTTGAAAATTGGAAAGACCCTAATCAACCTGGCGTTGCAGGAGGCGTCATCCAAAATGGAAAGGTCTTATTTCTAAAAGGTTTCGGTTGCGCAGATTTAGCACAAAAAACGCCCATCACCACTGATACAAAATTCCATATTGGCGTTTTATCCAAACAATTTACCGTTTTCTCTATATTACTTTTAGAAGACCAAGGAAAACTTTCGTTAGCGGATGACATTAGAAAATATTTACCTCAATTACCTGATTATGGTCATAAAATCTCCATCAAAGATTTAGTGAGTCAATCAAGTGGTTTACACGAATATTGGGCCCTTAAAGAAATAGTTGGTTGGAGTCCGACGGCTATTTTTACCCAGGCGGATGCGTTAAAATTAATAGCCACCCAAACCGAATTAGATTACATTCCAGGCACTAGATTTTCTAGAACTTCTGCAGGAACCCCCCTTCTAACAGAAATAGTAGCAAAGGTAGCTGGACAATCTTTTGAGGAATTTACCAAAACAAATATTTTCGAGCCTTTAAATATGAAAAACACGGAATTTGTAGCAGACCAAGAGCAAATTATTCCAGGTATCGCAAAATCTTATCAATCAACAGAAAACGGTCCTAAAAAACGTCGATTAAGACATGCCATTCCTGCCATAAGTCTTTATACTTCTGCCACAGACCTAAGTCTTTGGTATATGAATCAGGTCAATCCAACAATTGGTAATCCAGCCATATTTAAAAAAATGGAATCACCAGTGACCTTAAAAGATGGAACTGTATTTAGACCTACAGTAGGTGAATTAACCTATAATCAAACCTTCTGGCATCTTGAAAGGGGAAAACCTATGTATTGGAGTTATGCTTTAGAAGGAGGCTATGCGGCAAACATTTTCAGTTTTCCAGAATATGGTTTAACCAGTTTTGTCATCGGCAATAACAATGAGTATAATGGGATGCCAGCCATGAGTATGGGTTTTGTATTTTTAGAAGAAGCGTTTGATTTGCCAAGAAGTATTGATTTCAGCACTTTAAAAACTGCAAAACTATCTACCCAAGAATTGAATGCGTTCGAAGGGCATTATTGGAATGAAGCGGGTGCTTATGTAAGGAAAATTTACAATAAAAATGATACTTTGCGTTATGCTCGACCGGAAAGCGGTACAGAGGGTATTTTAGTTCCTTTGAATAAAAACACCTTTCAAATGGTGGTAAATAGTGATGATATCAATAAGGTCCGATTTGAAACAAAAAATGGAATTAAACAAATGATTTTCACCTCTGGAATAAGTGATGAAATTGTTTCTAAAAGCATTACCCCCATTACTTATTCGCCCAATGAATTGACCCAATTTACAGGAACATTTTATTGTGAAGCTTTAAATACAGGATATGAATTCACACTGAAAGATAATAAGCTGACCGCCAGCCATGCCCTTAAAAATGATATTACTTTTGAATCTGTCAAAACCGATTTATTTAGAGGTAGTGAATGGTATTTTGGAAGCATTCAATACCTTAGAGATGCACAAGAAACCATTACGGGTTTCACCATTAATTTTGACGGGGTATCTAACTTAAAATTTGTAAAAATTAATAAGGAAGGTGCAATCAATTAAAAGGAAACCCTATTGCAAACATAGGTCGAATGAAAAGTTAAATTAATAATAGATAACTGATGAGTAGATAGAATTTAAACAGTGGAGCATCAGCGAAAAAATAATAACTTATCCGTTGGCAACAATCCATTGGTATCCTTTTATAGTTTGCCACCGAATTGTTGCCAACAGGTAAGGAAAAACAAAAAGCACTAAAATTTTAGAAAATCATTCTTTTATGAAAAAAATAAACTGCAAACACTTTCGAGTTTGCAGTTTATTTTTGAAATGGATTATAAAATAGAAGAAAAAAATATACACATTAAGCAAGTTCTTTTCAGATTTTACTTCAAAAAATCAACATAACTAATTCAATCTTATCAAATTTGTATCCCTATTTTAGTTAAAATACCTGTCATCTAAAAACTTACTTTAGAATCATAAACATTGAAAATAAGCCCTTTCTAATAAGAAAAAGCGAGAAAAATCCTATAAAAGGCGAGAAAAATCCTACCTTACAATGTACTATCTCCCCTAACTTTGTACTAACAAACTCCCCCTCTCTCTCATAGATTCTTTCAAGGCAATTATTGAAAGATTAACATCAAATTCCATTTTAAAAATTAAATAATCTAACTGATTTGTTATGCACAAACAAAAGCAGCTTAAACACTTACGTCTTTTTGAAAAATTTAAAACAAAACACATGAATCAACTCAACGCTTATTTATTTAGTATCTCAAAAACTACCCATTTAGTTTTAGGACTACTATTATTCGGCAGTATTACCATCAATGCCCAAACTTTTAATCAAACTTATCTTTCAAATGGAGAAGTAGCAGGGCAAACCGTCCTAGAAATTAGTAATGGGTTTAGTATAGAAACAACTAGTATCACCACCGAGAACATCGCAAGTTTTGGAAATATAACCACTTCGAAGGAAGGGCAATTAACCGGTACAACAGATATTAATTCCGTTTCAAGAAATAGTACAGGGGAAACTATCAAGACAAGAGATTATCAAATTTTGAAAGTAGAGACAGATGGTATAAATATCCACCTAACTAAAGAAAATGTAATTGGAAGTATTATTTGGTCAAAAGACTTTGCGATTCCAAACGTCTCTAATATCTTCAACCTAAGGGTAATTCAGAACGATGCGCAAGAAAATTTCATCGTTGGTTTAGGAAAAGACCTCGCTGATAATGCGTACGCTTATTTCGTAATAAAAACCGATAGCAACGGAAATCTATCTTGGGAAACCAGTCCAGTATTTATGGGAGGTCCTACGTTTAAGCTTATCCGAATTGACAATTTGATGATTACCGCAGAAGGAGAATTAGTTTTTGTTTATAGAACTTTTGTCAACAATTATCAAACAGGTGTTAGGCTAATTCGGTTAAATAAAGATGGTGGTGAAAAGTTCGAAAAGGTATATGATTCTGGCAGTCTTGCTAGTATTGGAGTCGATGCTTTAGCAGAAGGTCCCAATCAATCTACCATAGTCGCTCAGTATTATCAAGGTGATAGAGGTCCTGTCCCAAGAACAGTAGTCATAGAAAATATTGCATCGGATGGTAGTATAAATTGGCGAAAAAATATTAATGATGAATTACCTCCATTAGTTTCCTATCCTAGTTTAGTAAAAGTTGGAGCTATCAAATTTATCAATAACGGAATAGTAGTAATTGGACAACGGGATGAAGGAGTCACTCCTTATCGAGATTTGGTTTATACCATGCGTTTTAATGGAAATGGAAATATTGAATGGGTCAATAATAATTTTGATTTCGAAGCAAAAGCCAACGATGTTGAAGGAACATTCGATGGAGGATATATCATTACTGGCAGTCGAGATAATCAAGTTTGGCTAATGAAAACAAATAGTCAAGGGAGACTAGAAAGTGGGAATAATGGCAGTTGTGCAGATATAAATTTAACAGCATCTGCTAATACCTTAAAAATCTCAGGTTTAACAGCACCAATAGAAATAGTAGAAGTTTATAATGCTAATTGGCAACAAGTTTTTAGATGTCAAGGAGGAGATTGCGGTACGGAGCAAACCATTAATAACCTAGCTAATGAAATCCACCATATAAAAATTCAATTTTTCACCGATAATTGGAGTGAAATATGTCGTTTTGAAGAAGACATAGAAATTGATGGCACACCACCAGAAGGATGTCAAACTGCTTATTTAATAGACTTTGGACCAGATTTTTGTAATGATTGCTGGGAAGAAGTGGCCACATACGAATGGAATGGTAAAAATTATTTAGTGTACTTGTTTGATAATATCAACTGTGTAGATGGCGGAAATAATATTTATGATTGTGAAACAGGAGAACTGTTCTGTACAGAAGGTGGGTTTACACCAGGGCCAAACACCTGCAATAATTTTTTCGCCACTGCGACTAAATTAGAAACTATTTGGTCAAAAGCAGCTAATTGCGGAACGAATCCAGATTGTGATAATATAGAGGTTTATGCCACACCTTCTAGTGAATTACAAGGAACGGTACAAATTACTGGCTTAAACGCCCCAATTCAAATCGTAAAAATTTATTCCGAAAATTGGGATTTGTTATTCGAATGTAATAACAATTGCCAAGGTCAAGTCATTTATCCAGCTCCATATGCAGGCAAATACATCGTGCAAGTTCAGATGTACACCGAAAATTGGGAATGGATATGCCAAACCGATAATATTGAAGTGGAAGTGGAAGTCCTTACTGACTGTGCTTCCAACCTTTTACCAGATGAAGATGGAGATGGCATTTGTGAAGGCTTAGATTGTGATGATAACGACCCAAATATTGGGGAGCGACAACCTGCTGGTACTTCCTGTAATGATAATGACCCAACTACTATAAACGATATTATCCAAGCAGACGGATGTACCTGTAAAGGGACTCCAGATACGGGAAATCCTAGCTGCGAAGATGTACAAATCGTTCGATTACCAACGTTTGCTCCAACTCCAGGGATTGAAACCTATGAGGTTACCCGACTAACGGCACCAATCGAAATTGTCAAAATATTCAATCGAAACACTTACGAGAAATTATATGAATGTAATAATGATTGTGGGGAAGGCTTTACCATTGATTTGCAAGAAGGAGAATATGTTTTACAAATTCAAATGTACACGGAAAACTGGGGATGGATATGTGGTAAAGACATTGAATTTGATGTTATCACGACAGACCCTCCTGC